>NZ_CP047023.1:1643755-1949173 GCF_009796765.1 Paraglaciecola sp. L3A3 | reverse complement strand
GGGGAACAAACTGCCATAGGTGACGCAATAGGTTTGGCAATTAAGCGCTTTGAAAGTAAAAAAGAATCTAACAAGGTATTAGTATTATTAACTGATGGTCAAAATACTGCAGGTAACATCACCCCTGAACAAGCAAATGAATTAGCCATAAATAATGGAGTGACCATTTATACGATTGGGGTAGGCGCAGACCAAATGTTAGTACAAAGTCTCTTTGGTAGTAGAAGGGTCAATCCATCGCAAGATCTAGATGAAGATATGTTAACTGAAATTGCCACCTCTACCGGCGGTCAATACTTTAGAGCAAGAGATGCACAATCTTTACAACAAATATACGCAAAATTAGATGAACTGGAACCTATCGCACGAGAAAGTAAACAAATGCGCCCACTTAAGGCCTTGTATTTTTATCCTTTAAGTTTGGCTTTATTCGTCACTATCTTGATGGCAATTTTTCCACTTTTAAAACAATTTGTATTTAAGAAGGCTGCGTAATGATCGAAAACATGTCTTTCTTAAGTGATTTTCACTTTATTCGTCCTCATTGGCTATGGGCAATTTTCCCTTTATTGATAATAGTAGGGCTCATTCGACATATTCAAAAACAACAATCTGGCTGGCAATCTGTATTAGCCAGTCATCTTTATCAACACTTAGTCACCACAGATGGAGTGAAAGAAACTCGTCCTCCCCTAATGTTATTAGCATTCGGCTGGTTGTTAGCAAGTTTAGCTCTTGCCGGACCTACATGGGAAAGACTACCGCAACCTGTCTATCAAATGAATACAGGTAAGGTGGTGTTAATTGATATGTCTATGTCTATGCGAGCAACCGATGTAAAACCCGACAGACTCAGTCGCGCCAAATATAAAGCGATAGATTTAGTCAGTGCCATTACAGAAGGGGAAACTGGTTTAGTGGCTTATGCTGGCGATGCATTTACTATCAGCCCTCTTAGCTCTGATGCGCAAAACCTGACAACTTTAATTCCTAGCCTTACTCCAGAAATAATGCCCATTGCAGGTAGTGATCCTGCACTCGGTATACAAGCTGCCATAGATTTATTAACTAACGCAGGTTACCAACAAGGTGAGATTTTTTGGATCACCGACGGGATTAGTAACCAACAAATGAAAGAAGTGAGTCAAATTCTAAACAAGTCTACATTCCGCCTATCGGTGCTGGCTGTAGGTACAGAAGAAGGTGCTCCCATCAAACTCACTAATGGTGAATTACTTAAAGATAGCCGTGGCTCTATTGTTATTCCTAAATTAACAACGAGTAATCTCAAGTCTTTAGCTGGAAGTGGCGGCGGCAGATATGCCCAGATGCAAGCTAACGATGATGATATTAATTACCTGATTGATCAAACATTGGTTGAGCAAGATAGTGATTTGAATGAACAGCAAGAGAAAGAAAATTTTGGCGATAAATGGCAGGAATTAGGTCCCTATTTATTATTGTTATTATTACCTTTTGCTGCTTACGCATTCAGGAGAGGCATAATTACAGTATTTGTTGCTGCTTGTTTGTTACCTATTTACACTCCTAATGCGCAGGCTGATTGGTGGCAAGACATGTGGCAAACAGCTGATCAACAAGCGATGCAAGCCTATAACAATTCCGAATTTGAACAAGCGGCAGGTCAGTTTAATGACCCCTTGTGGCAAGGCAATGCTCTTTACAAAAATCAAGATTACCAAGGAGCAATTGATGCTTACTCTAAAGTGGATAGCCCACAAGCAAGCTATAACACAGGCAATGCCTTAGCTCAGCTAGGAGAATTAGATAAAGCGATTGCTGCCTACGAAAAAGTATTAAAACAAGAGCCTAATCATCTAGACGCACAAGCCAATAAAGCTTTAGTTGAGCAACTAAAGCAGCAACAAGAACAACAGCAACAAGACCAGTCTGATGGTGAACAAGGTGATCAGGAACAAAACGATCAACAACAAGATGGTCAGCAGAATGAGCAAAACCAAGACGGTGAGCAACAAGACTCTAATAGTGAAGATCAACAAAATCAGGATGGTCAACAGGGAGAGCAGCAAGAACAAGATGGCACTGAGCAGGAGCAATCTGATTCTGCAAACGAACAACAGAACGCTGATCAAACTCAAACAGAAGAAGAAGAAAAAGAACAGCAAACTGCAGCGCAACAAGCCCAACAGGGTGAACAAGAAAATGACAGTGAACAACAAACTCAAGCAGCCCAAGAGCAAGAATTAACTGACGAACAAAAAGAACAAATGCAGCGTATGCAAACATTACTTAATCGTGTGCCTGATGATCCGGCATTTTTACTAAAACGCAAAATGCAAATCGAGTCTCAGCAACGTAAAAGAGAAAGGTTACCAACTAATATTCAGGGGAATTGGTAGTAGTGATGATGAGTAAATTAACACAACTATTTGGAAGATTGAGCGTACTACTTTTAGTGTTTACGGCATCAATCCAAGCACAACAAATTGAAGTTACAGCCACTGTGGATAAAAATCCCGTTATGGCAGACGAATCATTTAATCTCACTGTTGTCGCCAATGGTGATGTAGACAGAGGGGATTTTGATTCATCTGCTTTGCTTAAAGATTTTGTAGTGGGCCGCACATCTGTGAGTTCGCAAACTCAAATGATTAATTTCACCACTACCCGCAGTACCACTTGGACAACGGTACTGATACCTCGCAAACAGGGACGTTTTACCATTCCGGCGTTCAATATCGCAGGCGGGATAACTCAACCCATAGACTTAATGGTTGTGCCAGTTTCTACTAGCAGTAACTCTCAAGCCCGCGATTTATTTATCAGCACAGAAGTTGACGTAGAAAAAGTCTTTCTACAACAACAAATTCACTACACGGTAAAATTACATATAGCCAAAGATCTGCAAAGAGGTAGTTTATCTAGTCCCACTCTAGAAAATGCGGATATCCGTCAAATTGGTAAAGACAAAGAATACAATGACATTATTGATGGCAAACGTTATCGGATTATCGAAAGATCATTTGCCATCATCCCGCAACAAAGTGGCACGTTTGTAATTGAAGGCCCATTGTTTGAGGGCGAAATAGTTGATAATAGCCGTCAAAGTTTTGGCTTTTTTAATCGCAATAAAGCCGTTAACCGAGTAGGGCCGAACCAATCTATTGAAGTGTTATCTATCCCGAGTAATTACAGCCAACATTGGTTACCCAGTGAGTTTGTACAAATCGATGATGAATGGCAAAGAAATGACAAAGGTTTTATTGCCGGAGAACCAATCACTCGGACTATCACTCTGACAGCTGTGGGTGTAGTAGAAGAACAATTGCCGGAAATTCAAAGCCAATATCCAGCATCGGTTAAAACCTATCCAGATCAAGCCGAAACCACAACTTTAGAAAAAGACAAAACGTTGATTGCTCAGCGTAAAGAATCCATTGCAATAATACCCAGTCAAGCAGGTAGTTTGCTAATACCCGAAGTGAAAATCCCTTGGTTTAATACCTTAACGCAAAAAACCGAATATGCTGTTTTGGCCGAAAAAACTATTCAAGTGTTACCGGCAATAAACCAGCCAGAAACCAACATATCTAGCAGCCCAATAATGCCGAGTAAACCTGTGGTAAACGAAAAAAATCTGCAGCCAGTCACACCAGTTATTCAATCTGGTATTGCCCAGTATTGGTTATGGATCAGCCTAGCAGTAATCTTGTTGTGGTTATTCACACTAGTCGCTTGGTGGAAACATGTTGCCCTGTTGAAAGGTAAACAAAAACCTCTACGACCTTCTAGTGTGCGCACCACACAAAGTGAGAAAGAATTATGGAATAAATTAGAAAAAGCCCTTAATCAAGCGCAACCGCAAGAAATACTGACATTTTTAACACCTTGGTTAGGCAATCTAATTGAACATAAAAATGCCACTCTGGATTTTAGTTTAGCTTTTATAAAAGATGAAACACTGAATCAAGCAGTAAATAACTTATTAGCGGCTCGCTATTCTCGCCAGCAAAATACTTGGCAAAGCACCGAATTACATTCATTACTGCGTAAAATAAGAAAGGCTTGGTTACAGAAAAATATTAGTGTATCAACCTTAACTCCTTTATATCCAGCCAGTTAAACTGTACTGTGGCGCATAATCAAATGGAGTGTAATGCTAAGTCAGCAGCAAAAATCATACTCCATTGCTTACAGAACGGTAAATAAATATGTTTTCACGAAAGCAAAACAACAAAGCCTCGGTCTCTAATGACATGGCAAATAAACAAAAACGATATGAAGCGCTAGTACTGGCTCTACATACAGATATATACCGTTATGCATACTGGCTTGTAAAAGACAAAGCAATTGCGGAAGACATAGTACAGGAGACCTTTCTTAGAGCTTGGAAATCTTTGGATTCATTAAAAGATGAAAAAGCAGCTAAGTCTTGGTTAATTACCATATTACGCAGAGAAAACGCCCGACGGTTTGAACGTAAACAATTTGATTTAGTAGACATTGATGATGTCTCAGTGATAGATGATAGTTTATCTAATGAAATACAAATTGAACACAGAGAATTAAGAACAATCATGGCTTCTTTAAGTGAAGAATATAGAGAGCCTTTGATGTTACAGATAGTATTCGGCTATAGCGGCGAAGAAATTGCTGAACAACTAGAGTTAAATAAAAATACTGTTATGACTCGGTTATTTAGAGCGCGTAATCAAGTAAAAGAGGCACTTGAAAAAAGTGAAACACAGTGGGGGCAAGCAAATGGATGATTTAGAATTTCGTCGTACTGTGTACGCAAACCCTAATTGTACTGATGAAAAAGTATTAAAAGCAGTAGCAGAAGATCCAAAAAAACAAGCGTTTTTACGGGAACTAAAACTACTTGATAAAAAAATGCATCAGGCCAGTCAAGTTGAAGTACCCAGTGATCTAGCCAGTAAGCTTATTTTACGTCAGACAATGCAAACTCATATAGAGAGCAAAAAACGTAATCGTATACAATTGGCTCTCGCTGCGTCTGTTGCTTTCATCATGGGCGTGAGTTTTACCATGTGGCAACAACATAACCTGATCAATATTTCAGAACATGCTATTGCCCACGTAAAGTTTGAAGGTAATTATGCCCTTGAAGCTCATGAGAATATAAGCTTAGAACAAGTTAACGCTAAACTTGCCAGTTTTGGTGGCGAACTTACGGATGATATTGGTCAAATTTATTACGCTAATTTTTGTGATTTTGATAATATCAGAAGTTTACATATGGTAATTCAACTAGGTGATGAAAAACTCACTGTCTTCGTCGTACCCAAGAATGAAAAATATGATAACAAAAGTATTTCTCATGCAAAAGGCTACGAAGGACAAGCGATTAATCTAAAACGTGCAAACTTAGTGGTCGTGGGGGAAGAAGGCACTGATGTGACTAAAGCTAAAAGTGTTTTAAGCAAAAAGTTCAAATTTTCTGCTTAATTATTACCAAGCAGTTCACAAATAAGGAATGATTTACAGCTTAAATCATTCCTTTTTATTTGTACTTATCTACATTTGATACTGCATATCAATATGCTCAATTCCGCCATCATCATAAGCTTTACCAAACTCTCTAAATCCAAACTGTCGATAAAACTCACAAACATATACTTGAGCTGACAAGGTTATTTTCATTTCAGGTAACTCAGTTTTAATATCTTTTATCATTGTCTGTAATAATTGTTTGCCCTGCCCCATACCGCGATTTTGTTTATCTAACACAAACCGCTCAACCTTAACTTTATTATCCGCTGCTAAAACACGGTAACGAGCATAGCCAAACAATTTTTTTTGCTGATCTTTAAGTAAATAATGATATGCATCTTGGTCTAACTGATCTAAATCGACGTAAACACTATTTTGTTCGACAATAAAAACGTCTTGGCGTAATTTGGCAATTGCATATAATTCGTCTTTACTGAGTTGTTGATAAGTTTTCTTGTTCATAAAATTGGTCACATGACTAATACTTAAGTATAAGATAGGTTAACAGGGTTCCATGGTAATATTTCGTCGCTTAAGTATGACAATAAATTAATCATAAAAAAGCTAATTTCTGTGAGTATTCCTTTAATTATTTTAATCTTCACATCCAAGTTTGAAATTCATTTTTCAAAATATTTCAATTTAATTTGCAACAAATTTAATCAATCGTTACTGTATGGTTATTAAGTTTAGTAAGGGTACGCTTTGAGCTTTTACGCAGCACGACAGCCAATTTTAAATAAAGATAAAACTTTATTTGCTTACGAATTATTATTTCGTGACAGCCTGAAAAATATATTCCCAAATATTAATGAGGATGTAGCTACAGCCAAACTAATAGAAGGCTTACAGTTTAATTTAGGTTTAGAAACACTTGCCAAAGACTCCCTCGCCTTCATTAATTTTACTCATAATTCCTTGATATCAGGTTATCCATTTTTATTACCTAAGGACAAGATTGTTGTAGAAATATTAGAAACAGTCAAGCCTACTAAAAAGCTATTAGATATCTGCAAAGAGTTAAAAAGAAAAGGCTATTTAATTGCTCTTGATGATTATGAACACAGTAAACCTTGGGAATACTTTTTTCCATACGTTGACATAATAAAGCTGGATTATAGTATAACTAGCGAAGCTCAATTCGAAGAAATAATCACCGCTATTGAGTCTTACCCTAAGATAAAACTATTAGCCGAAAAAGTTGAGACCAATGCAGAATACCAACATGCCTTAGATTTAGGTTGTGAGTATTTCCAAGGTTATTTCTTCAGCCGGCCTGAAGTCATTCGCTCCATCTCCTTCACGCCAGTACAAGTATCAGTGATAAAGTTAATGGCTGAGATGAATAAAGCTGAACCCAATATTGCAGAAGTTACCAAAATTTTTGAACAAGAAGTCAGCTTATCGTTCAAATTACTTCGCTATTTACAGTCCCCTATTTTTAAACGCAATAAAGCTGTCGAAACCATTAAACAAGCCATTGTCATTTTAGGGAATAATGAATTAAGTCGGTTTGTTTCTTTACTATTTACCGCTCAATTTGCTAATGATAAACCCAAAGAGCTTTCTATTATGTCTTTAGCAAGGGCAAGGTTTTGTGAGTTGATGACAGACTCTTATATTTTAAAGGGCGTTGAATCTTCAGCATTTTTAATTGGCTTACTTTCTTTGATCGATGCATTAGTCGATGCAGATATCCATCAGTTAATGGATAAGCTACCTCTCAACCAAAACATTAAAGATGCAATAATAAACAGACATGATGAGTCAGCAAATTTACTACATTTTTGTGAACTATTTGAGCAGGCAGAATGGCAAAAATTAGAGAGTTATTGCCAAAATAATAAAATTGATTTAGCCCAGGCAAGTGAACGCTTCCAACAATCTATGAGTTGGGCCACAGAAAGAATGCAAGCCTTACAATAATGTGAGACTAATAAGCCAATCCTGCTAACCAAGTATAATTAATTTCATTTAATTATTAGATAGTTTATTCTAGTCCAAAAAATTATACACTCAAACACACATTTTTGATAAAGTTCTAATCTTAGAATTTTTTAATATAATCATCTCATTTTTCGCGAGAAAACTATGCCTAACTCAATTCCAACTGTGACTCATTTAAAGCAACTTGAAGCGGAAAGTATTCATATCTTTCGTGAAGTAGCCGCTGAATTTGACAACCCTGTAATGCTTTATTCTGTGGGTAAAGATTCTTCAGTATTATTACATTTAGCTCGCAAAGCTTTTGCACCAGGAAAAATTCCTTTTCCATTATTACATGTAGATACCACTTGGAAGTTTCATGAAATGATTGAATTTCGTGACAAGATGGCGACTAAACATGATTTAGACTTACTAGTTCATATCAACCAAGAAGGTGTTGATATGGATATCAGTCCTTTTGTACATGGCAGCGCTAAACATACTGATATAATGAAAACCGTTGGCCTGAAACAAGCTTTGAACAAATATAAGTTCGATGCAGCATTCGGTGGCGCTAGACGAGATGAAGAAAAATCACGTGCTAAAGAACGGGTTTATTCATTCCGCGACGAAAATCATAGATGGGATCCGAAAAACCAACGCCCTGAGTTATGGAACATATATAACTCACAAGTAAATAAAGGCGAAAGTATTCGTGTATTCCCTATGTCAAACTGGACTGAACTAGATATCTGGCAATATATTTATATGGAAAATATCGAAATTCCATCATTATATTTAGCCAAACCTCGACCAGTTGTAGAGCGTGATGGCACATTAATTATGGTAGACGATGACCGTATGCCCCTAGATGGTGAAAAACCAGAAATGCGCTCAGTTCGTTTTAGAACCTTAGGTTGTTATCCATTAACAGGCGCGGTTGAGTCAACAGCGAGTACGCTTCCTGAAGTTATTCAGGAAATGTTATTAACTAAAACATCAGAACGTCAAGGCCGAGTGATTGACCATGATTCTTCAGGTTCTATGGAGAAGAAAAAAATGGAAGGATATTTCTAATGGCAGAAAATATAGTTTGGCATCAACATGAAGTTGATAAAACTCGTCGAGCAGCAGCTAAAAATCAAAAACCAGCGGTATTATGGTTAACGGGTTTAAGTGGCTCAGGTAAATCGACCATAGCGAACTTACTCGAAAAGAAATTAGCAGAACATCAAAAGCACACTTATTTACTAGATGGCGACAATGTTCGTCATGGCTTATGCGGTGACTTAGGCTTTAGTGATAAAGACAGAGTAGAAAACATTCGACGTATTGGCGAAGTAGCCAAATTGTTTGTTGATGCAGGTACCATTGTATTAACAGCTTTCATTTCTCCTTTTAAAAGTGAGAGAGACTACTGCCGCAATTTATTGGCTGATGGTGAATTTGTTGAAATATTTATTGATACTCCATTAGCTGAATGTGAAAAACGTGATCCTAAAGGTTTGTATCAAAAAGCCAGACAAGGTGACATTAAAGATTTCACTGGGATTGATTCTCCTTACGAAGCACCAGAATCAGCAGAAATTACTTTAAGCTATACTGGGCAATCAGCGGAACAATCAGCCGAACAGATTTTTGAGTTATTAAAAACAAAAGGATTTTTGGCCTAATGTTAACTGACAAACTTATCCAAAGCATTGTTGACCTCAGTCATCAAGCTGGCGACAAGATTATGGAAATTTATCAAAAAGATTTTGCAATATATGAAAAATCTGATGAAAGCCCGTTAACTGAAGCCGATCTAGCAGCTCATAATTGTATCGTTGCAGGACTACAGGCTGTTTCTGAGTTACCAATATTATCTGAAGAATCAGCCAGTATCAGTTGGCAAGAGCGTAGCAGCTGGCAAACATACTGGTTAGTTGACCCACTTGACGGTACCAAAGAATTTATCAAAAAAAATGGCGAATTCACGGTTAACATTGCTTTAATCGATAAAGGTGTACCTGTATTTGGTGTAGTTTATGCGCCTGTTTTAGAACAAACCTATGTTGGCGTAGTTGGTCAAGGTGCCTATAAAATCACTGCAGGCAAACGAGCTGATATAACACCTAAGCAGAACACTTCAGGCGAAACCTGGAAAGTAGTAGGTAGTCGTTCGCACCAGAGTCCTGAAATCCAAGCACTCCTCGAATCCTTGCCAGGAGAAACAGAACTAGTGGCCATGGGCAGCTCTTTAAAACTATGCCTGGTTGCCGAAGGTGCCGCTCACTTATACCCTCGTTTAGGTCCAACATCCGAGTGGGATACAGGTGCAGCTCAAGCAGTAGTTGAAGCGGCCGGCGGTAAAGTAACAATTATTGAAGATGCAGCGAATGCGTTAAAAGAAAATGCTGCACCTCTTAGATACAATCAAAAAGATTCCGTTTTAAACCCATTTTTTCTAGTGAGTTGCTAAATTATGAATAGCGAAAATAAATTATTACAGTCTGATATATTGGGCTACCTAGAGCAACACGAAAAGAAAGACATGTTGCGTTTTTTAACTTGTGGCAGTGTTGATGATGGTAAAAGTACCTTAATCGGCCGTTTGTTACATGATTCAAAAATGATATTTGAAGATCAATTAGCCGCTATTACCAAAGATAGTAAAAAGATGGGAACAACTGGAGAAAAAGTTGATCTAGCTTTATTGGTAGATGGACTTCAATCTGAGCGTGAACAGGGCATTACAATTGATGTAGCTTATCGATATTTTTCTACAGATAAACGTAAGTTTATTATTGCCGATACGCCAGGACATGAACAATATACTCGTAACATGGTCACCGGTGCATCAACTTGTGATGTAGCGATTATTCTGATAGATGCTCGTGCGGGTGTAAAAACTCAGACCCGTCGTCATTCATTTTTAGTTTCACTACTAGGTATCAAACACATAGTAGTTGCTGTAAATAAAATGGATCTTAAAGACTATAGCGAGACAGTATACGAAGAAATAAAACGTGACTATCTTGAATTTTCTAAACAATTAGAGATCCCTGATATTCAGTTTATTCCTCTATCTGCACTTGAAGGTGACAACGTAGTAAACATTAGTGAACACACACCTTGGTATAAAGGTCAGTCATTAATGTCTATGCTAGAAAACATCGAAATTGGTAATGATTTTAACTTAGATGATTTCCGTTTTCCTGTACAATACGTTAACCGTCCAAACCTTAATTTTAGAGGTTTTGCCGGCACAGTAGTTTCTGGAGAAATCAAACCTGGGGACAGCATTACAGCTCTACCTTCGGGCAAAAAGTCTAGAGTTAAAGCACTAGTAAACTTTGAAGGTGAACAAGACCGAGTTTACGCACCACTTACTACTACTATCACACTTGAAGATGAAATTGATATTTCTCGTGGCGACATGATAGTTAAAAGTGACAATTTACCTCTTCACTCTAGCACTTACAAAACTAACTTAGTGTGGATGGACGAAGAACCTTTAATGCCACATAAGCAATATGGCTTTAAGTTTGCGACTAAAAATGTACTTGGTAGCGTCACAGATATCGATTATCAAATTGATGTGAACTCAATGGAACATAAAGATGCAGTTCGTTTAGAATTGAACGAAATAGCCGTCGGTAACATCAAACTAACTCAGCCTGTTGCATGTGACCCGTATACTAAAAATCGTACAACCGGTGCCTTTATCATAATTGATAGATTAACCAATGGTACTGTTGGTGCGGGCATGATTATTGAAGCTTCAGCTGAAGGTAATACTAAAACTGAATACTCTGAATTTGAATTAGAATTCAATGCGTTAGTTAGAAAGCATTTCCCTCATTGGAATGCTAACGATATTACTAAACTTTAAACAGTAAGATAAAATAATATGGATATTAACCAGTATCTGGTTTTAGCGATATTTACTGGTACTATATTGGCGCTTGTTGTAACAGACAAGCGCCCTTCTCTTATCTTTGCCAGCTCACTTTTAGCACTAATTGCCAGTCAACAATTGATAATCAGTGACGTGATCAAAAACCTGACGAACCAAGGTTTAATTACCCTCATTTTATTACTGTTAGTCAGCTCTGCAGTAGACAAAACCTCTTTAATCAAACGTTTAGGTAGAACCTTAGTTACAGCTAATTTCAAAACTAGTTTTTGGCGATTATTTGGCTTAACCTTTACTTCTTCAGCCTTATTAAATAACACAGCAGTAGTCGCCAGCTTGATTGGGCCAGTTAAACAAAATCAATATCATCATGCTTCGCGTTTGCTTATTCCCCTCTCCTATTCAGCTATATTAGGTGGCACTGTCACCTTAATCGGCACATCAACTAATTTAATAGTAGACAGCTTTTTAATTGAACATGGACACCCTGGGTTCAATTTTTGGGATTTTACTTTATACGGCCTAGTGGCAGGTTTAAGTTGTGGTTTATTAATGTATTTAATGACCCCTTTGTTACCTAAAATCGAAAATAAAAACAATCAATACAATAGTTATTTTATTGAGGCTGATGTTGAAGCCGATTCTGAATTAGTAGGTAAAAGTGTTGAAGAAAATCACCTTAGAAACCTACCTGAGTTATTCCTAATCGAAGTGTCTCGTGACGGAAAATTAATCACCCCCATCACCCCTGATTTTGTTATTCATGCCAACGACAAACTGATATTCACCGGCAATGTACAAAACGTAGACAATCTGAGTCATATCAAAGGGCTAAAATTGTTTGCCGAATCAGATGGGTTATTAAGAGACAACTTAACTGAAGTCATTATTTCAAACCGCGCGCCGATTATTGGTAAAACCTTAAAAGTGTTAGGTTTTAGAGCCTTATTTGATGCAGCAGTTGTTGCTGTTAGGCGAGATGGGGAGTCATTATCAGGCAAACTGGGAGAAATAAAACTTCAAGCTGGAGACTTTTTATTATTGGCTACCGGCCCCGACTTTGTTCAAAGACATAACCTAGCAAAAAACTTTTTTATCTTATCCGAAAAGAAAGTGGTTACTAAATTATCACGTTTTCAAGAATGGATAACGGTAGGTGGTTTTTTATTAACCGTTGGGTTAGCCGCCACTTCAATATTAAACTTAGCTACAGGTTTATTATTTTTTATGGCCATTTTAGTCGCCAGTGGTATCACCTCAAATAATGAAATTAAACGTAATATTCCGTTAAACCTTATAATTGTGATTGTAGGTGCATTAAGTTTGGCCACCGCCTTAGAAAAATCTGGGGTAATCGCGCAATTAATGGATGCCATACATCCTTGGGCTTCCAGTGTCAGTCCTATATGGGCTTTAGTGACTATATATGTATTAACATTGGTCTTAACTGAATTAGTGACAAATAACGCGGCAGCCGCACTTATGTTTCCGTTTGCTTATGGCATGGTAGAAGTATTAGGTGCACCACTTATGCCGTTCGCACTAGCCGTGGCATTTGCCGCCAGTGCCAGTTTCATCTCCCCCTATGGGTATCAAACTAACTTATTAGTATTCAGCGCTAGCAACTACAAATTCCAACATTTTATAAAGTTTGGTTTACCTATTTCAGTATTTTATTCAACAATAGTATTGCTACTGTTGAAATATTCTTATGGCTTGTAAAACCAATAAAATGTAAAAATAGGTTACTAAAGCAACGACTTCGTTTAGTATGCGCCACCTTAAAATTTTCGCAAAAACCTCCCCTTATATGTCTGCCAACTCACTCTATACCGACCTTTCGTGTTATTACGATCTTATGTGTGCCGAAATCAATTACCCGGCCCAAAGCAATTGTATTCGCAGACTGATGCAAATTTTTGGTACCGACGGAAAAACACATCTTGATATGGCTTGTGGAACCGGCCCTCATGTCCGTCATTTTATTGATTTTGGTTATCACAGTAGCGGCCTTGATATAAACCAACCTATGTTAGATCTAGCAAAAACACGTTGTCCTGAAGCACACTTTTCATTACAAGATATGAGCCAATTTAAGGTCTCGGAACCGTTAGATTTAATCACCTGTTTTTTGTATTCAATTCATTACAATAACGGTCTTGAGAAATTAACTGAATGTATAATTAGTGTCCATAAAGCATTAAAAAGCCGAGGTGTTTTTTGCTTTAACGTAGTGGACAAAACCAAGATAGACAATTTGTCATTTGTTAAACACACAGCTCAACAAGAAGCTGACCTCTTCACCTTTAGCTCAGGCTGGCACTACTCTGGTGATGGTGATCAACAAGCACTTAAAATCAGTATTGAAAAAACAACTAGTAATGAAACTCAAGTGTGGCAAGACGAACATACTATGGTTGCTTTTAGTTTTGATGAATTACGAGAAATTTTAACCAGCTACTTTGAAGTCCATGTATTTGAACACGACTACGAGAAAATCACCCCTTACGAAAATACCTCTGGCAATGCTATTTTTGTCTGTGTGAAGAAATAGAAAATAGCTGAATAGCAAACACTGAAGCAGCATGACACAACTAGAAATGGTATTTAGATAACATAAAAAGAAAAATATAAGTGATTGTTAATGATCGTTTCAGTTGTTTTAGAAAAAATGAAAGAAATAGCTCCTTCGCCCTGTCTAAATTAGTACGGATATTATTAGTTAGGATAGTCCAATGTGTTCATCTCCAAAGTCAAGTATGGCAACTGTTAGCAATAAAACACCCATAAAATCCTTTGCTGAAGATCTTACTAAAGAACAACGACTTCGGTTTGCAGAAGTGGCAAATCGTGCTGATGAACAACGTCAAAAACGCATTGCAAACAATAAGCGTTGGCAACAAAAACATAAAACCGATAAAAATAACAAGAAAAAGTTGTCTCTTTGGCAATGGGTCAATAATGTATTTTTTTCGCTTTCACCTCGATAACTAAAAAGCAGAGGCCTCACTGTGGGGGAAAAGCGGAACAATGGCGAGTAATAACATACTGCAGGTAGTTAAAAGCTATTGGCTATTGCTCGTCAACAACACTCACGACTGTCTTTTTATAGTTTTTTAGCCACCACCCCATCGGTTAACTAACGAAATGCTAAACCTGAACCATCACAGCAATGAATACATAAAACCCAACATATACTAAATTTCAATAAAACGTTAGACTATCAAGAACACAATAAATAAATCTACGCTGTTTTAAACACTAAGCTATCTTGTTTTTACTTTCGATTTTTTCACAAATTAAAAATGTTCTGAAGTAACACTAACGCTAATTTCAAACCTTGTGTACATTTATTAAATATAAAAAACTGTTTACACCTCAGTATAATGAACAAAGAAAGGCCCGTTGTTACATGGAAATAAACACAACAAAGTCGAATAACAATAATGCAATAATGGACTTTTTTATTAAAACTCGTTCATCCGGTTTATTATCACTTGTTAATATATCGAGTGTAATCTACATCACGGTTTTAGCCTTTAGTTACCCGCATTTCGCACCAGTGATGAAACCATGGGTAGTTATTTCGCAAATTATTGGCGTCAGTATTATTATTGCCAATTTATTTGTGCTCCATCGTACCAAAAATATCCCCCTTGCTGCCGGTATAATGTTGTTTTGTATGTTTGCAATTCATATGGTTAATATTACCTTTGCCGGTGGTATTACCCCTCCTCACTTTGCTTGGATTTTTTTATTTCCAATCTTGGCTGGCGGTACAATGGGCTGGCGAGGACAGTTATTTTTCTACATTATTTGTTTATTTGGCACTATCTTCTACGCCATATATCCGGCAGATGCGGTAACCCTAGCTTATCAAAATAGTATGGGGTACACCTTTTTCACACGATTTATGTGTTTAACCATCTTCTTCTTCATAATGATGATCTACTATTTCACCCTTAATGAAAAAATGGAGAACTTAAGAAAAGCCCTTGACTTAGCAAATTTTGAAAGTGGTCTATTTTTAGGCGTATTTAATTCTAAAGCTCAAAGCGTTCTTTTAATCGATAGTAAAGGCTGCATAGTTCGAGCTAATGCAAAAGCACATACAAGTTTTGGTTTTCCACCTGACGCTCTTTTACAATTACCCATATCAAAGCTATGCCATAGTGGTCTTGAAATATTAAATACTAGTAGCACTGATAATATGCCACAAGAAACCTCGGGCATCGAAACCAGCATTACTGTCAATAACGGAAACACTCTTTGGGTAGAGTACTCCAGTTTAATTATTGCTGATGAAAATAATGAACAACATACTCTTATTACCCTAGAAGATATTACGACCCGTAAAAACCATGAAAATGAACTATCGTACCTAGCACACTACGATCACCTAACAAAGCTGCCTAATCGCTTGTCAATACAAGAGCAGCTAGGGGAAATGATTACCCGTGCCAAACAGAATAATAAAAAGTTTGCAGTGGTATTTTTTGATCTGGACAAATTTAAAGATATTAATGATATACAGGGGCATCAGGCGGGCGATATGGTGCTATTGGCAATAGCTAGTCGTTTGCAAGAAAATATGCGCAGCGGCGATCTTGTCGCTAGGTTTGGCGGGGATGAATTTGTAATATTGTTAAATAACGTAGATACACCCACCATTGTTATCGAGCTAGTTAAAAAATTTCAATCGTGTATAAGTGATGTTATCAACGACAACGGTCAGGAATATTTTGTTGGCTCAAGTGCTGGCATTTCATTTTATCCAAAAGATGGTATGGATGCCGACGATCTTATTCGTAAGGCCGACTTAGCCATGTACAAAGCTAAAGCAAATGGCCGAGGCACTTACGAATTTTATAGCACCGAGCATTACGACTGCGTAAAAAGACAAATTAAAGTAAGTCATGAACTCAAATATGCCATTGAAAGAGGTGAGCTTACTCTATTGTTTCAACCAATCTACGACATTCACGACCATATTTGTGGTGCTGAAGCCTTAGTCCGTTGGAAACACGATGAACTTGGGAGAGTATCGCCTGATGAGTTTATTCCCATTAGTGAAGATAATGGGCTTATTGTTTCTATCGGGCTATGGGTTTTAGAAGAGTCGTGTAGGGTATTAAAAAAGTGGCACCAAATGGGCTTTGAACATTTAGTTATGTCGGTCAATGTATCCTATCGTCAAATTAATAGTGACGACATGGTGAATGATACTAAACGTTTGCTTTCAGCATATCATTTAGCAGGTAAATCACTAATTCTAGAGCTCACCGAACGTGTATTTGCTGATGACTTAGACCTTGTGCAATTTAATATTAAACAGTTCGCCGAATTAGGCGTAAACACAGCTATTGACGATTTTGGTGTAGGCTATTCAAGTTTAAGCTATCTTACAAAAACTGATTTTAGCTCGATAAAAATAGACCGTAGTTTTATCAAAGATATTGAAACCAATACTTCTTCTCGTAACCTTTGTGCGGCAATTGCTTCTATGGCCTCAAGCTTAGGATTGTCGGTTACTGCCGAAGGGGTAGAAAAAGCCGAGCATTTGCAAATATTGAAAGAAATGAATATTGACAAATATCAAGGATATTTAATGTCGATGCCAATTGCAGCCGATGAGTTCGAAAAGTTATTGTTGTCTAAAAAATAACTGCCATTGTTATGTCATTGCATATCAATGAACTGAAAGCAGTAATAACAACGATATTTTGAAGCCTTATGTGAAATGGCTAAGCACAGCAAGCCTGAACATTGACTTCATTTGTTTCTTTCTAACAAGATTGATCAGCCACAACACCCAGCATAACAGAAACAACTAAACCGCAGTTTTAGTTGACCCCTGCACGGCTGCATTAATCTCGTCCATTTCTTCAGGGGTTAAATCTCGCCATTGGCCCGGTTTAAGCCCAGCTAAACGGACAGACATAATCCTACTACGTTTAAGTTTCGTCACTTCATATCCTAGGTATTCACACATTCTACGAATTTGTCTATTTAAACCTTGAGTTAAGATAATCCTAAATACCATTTTACTCTGCATAGTCACCACACAAGGTTTAGTCACTGTGTCTAAAATAGGAATACCGTTAGCCATTTTATGAATAAACTGTTCAGTAAGGGGCCGATTCACAGTGACTATATATTCTTTGTCATGAGCATTTTCAGCTCGTAATATTTTATTCACTATATCGCCATCACTGGTTAAAAAAATCAAACCTTCTGACGGTTTATCCAGGCGACCAATGGGAAATATTCGCTCTTTGTGACCAATCGCATCTATGATATTGCCTTTGATATGCCGCTCGGTAGTACAAGTAATACCAACAGGTTTATGATAAGCGATATACACTCGGTCAGACTTATTTTCAGCACTGGCCGAAATACGCTGATGATCAACTTTCACGACATCACCTACAGCTACTTTTGTACCTAGCTCTGGAACCAAATCGTTAATCGTCACACGTTTTTGTTCGATCAATTTATCTGCTTCTCGACGAGAGCAAAAACCTGAATCGCTTATAAACTTATTTAATCGGATCAAAGACATAAAGAAGTTGCTTAATATTTAAAAATGAATAGGGATAGCCGTACTTAAGACTATTTTAACATGAATCGACTTGAAGATGAAAACCCCTCACCTTCAAGTCTGTTTAATCTCGCTCTGAAAGAGTTTGCTTACACCTCTAGATAAACCTTTTCTAAACGAGGCAATAACTTTTTGCTGGCGTCATCCAAGACCCCCGCACTAATCCACTCTTTTAACAGTGTTATTAATTCTAGCGCTTCACCTGTTTGAAGCTTTTGTGCCATCAACTGCATTTGCATTTGTTGTCTACTTTTCTCATCCTCTTTCGGAGAATCAATTTGTGCCAAAATCTCCATTTGTAATAAAAGTTGATGACGATCAACCGAACGATTTAAATTGATAAAGCAAGTTTGCCAAGGTTTGGGTAACACTTTAATGCTTTCAGTTAAGTCTGAACCTGCCTGCCATGTTTGCAAAATAGAAAATATATCTCTGAAGTGTTGCAGCTTGGCAGCCTTTTTTAATGAAGCCAGTTTTTTATCTTGTATCTCAGTAATACTTTGCAACTTGCCTTCAATGACTTTTTGCTCAGAAACAGGCAAAGATGCTAATAGCTCTGTTATCTCAGACTTGCCTTCTAACGCAGCTTGAATTGTCGCTTTATCTTGCGCTTCATTTATACTTGTTTCGAGTTCAGACACTTTATCTTTTACTAGTTCAAGTTGTTGTTTTAATGCTTGTTTTTGCTGTTGGTTTTCAGCTGTACGTTTGGCAAAAACGTCATCGTTAGCTTTTCTAAATGCAGGCCATAATTCAGCTTCAGCTTTTCTGCCAGCATGTTCAATAGTTTTCCATTGAGCCTGTAAAACTTTAACTTGCTCAATTGCCTCACTAACTGACTCTAGTTCAACTAAAGCTATAGCTTTATCTAATAATTTCTGTTTTTGCTCTTGGTTATCTTGATAAAACTGATTCACCTTGTCTCGTAAAGGAGCGGTTAATCCCTGAAATTCTTCATAGATTGCAGAACGTAATTTATAGTCTACTTCCCCTACTTTCTTCCATTTTTGTTGCAATAATTTAAGATATTTGGCTAACTCAGATATGCCGATAGTTGATTCAGATAATGTTTTAAGTTCAGCGATAATTTGTTGTTTAGCCGCTAAATTTTGCTCTCTTGTTTGTTGTTGCTTATCGTAGTGCTGACGACAAGGTTCAAAGGCTTTTTCGATCGCTTGATCAAAGGCTTGATTTAACGCTTGATCAGACTCTGTATCTAATTTACCTAAACTATTCCATTGAGCGCGCAAAGACTTTACTGCTTTAGCTTGTTCATCAATACTGAGCGGTGCTGTGATTAAGCTTTCTACTTCTTGCAGTAATGCCGGTTTTCTTGGAGCGGCGATATATTCTTGCCAATCTTGTAAATTTTCAATTTGTTGTTTTATTGAATTAAAAGACTTTTCCAGCTGTGAATTTTGTTTTTCGGGCAAGGCTGCAAACCAGACTTGTACTTTTTGATACAAGCCCATGGCCGCTTTAAATTTACCTTGTTGAATTAAACTATCTACCGCTCTAATTTTATTTCTACAACGGGCAAGCTCGGCATTTACTGCAGTTTTTAATTGTTTTAATGCGAACTGCCAGTCTTTATTTCGGCTATTCCATTTATCAGTTAATACTTTTGGAACATGGCCTTGATGATTGCCGACAACATCTCGCCATTGACGTTTTAAATCATTTACAAAGTCTTGTGCGGCTTCAATTTGACTTTGATCATTTGGCAAAGGTAAAGCTGCAAATTTAGTGACTAAGGTATCTGCAACTTGAATAGCTTGTTGAAACTCAGTTAAGTTTTGTACTGTATTTTGACTGGCTAACAACTTTTGCTGCAACTGCTCTAAACGTTTATGTTGTTGGTGATTGTTACTATCCAGTTGATGAATTAATGCCTGCAAATTTTCTGAATGAGAGACTAGTTGTTGCGAAAAATCGTTCGCTTCAGACTCAGTAATTTCACTGATACGAGAAGCCAATTCAGCAGACAATTTAGTTAACGTTTGCTCGACACTAGCCACTAATGTTTCAATATTACTAAGCAAAGCTTGTTCAGCCAATTTGGCTTGCCATTGCGGGGTTAATAACTCAATTGTTCTGGTTAATTTTTCTGTGATCTCTAGATACTTTTGTTCGATTTCTTGACGCTTGATATCCGTTAAACAATAAAAATCTTCGGCTAACTTTTGATAATTTTGCAATAATATATCTTGTTGAGCTTGTATCACAGGTAGATCATGGCTATCTTTTAATGCCAATAAGCGGGACAAAATCATTTTCACTTGTTGTTCAATTTCAATTGGTAACGATTCAGCACGCAACCAACTTTCTAAAAGGCTCTGACTCTCATTTTTAATGTTATCGCTGGCCGTTTTTTTAATCAGTTTATTCAGTAATTTTCTTTGTTGCGCCCCATCCTGCAGCTTAGCCAATAAAGCTAACTGTAAAGCTTCATTTCGGCTTTCCAATAATAACTTTTCTTGAACTTGTGGTTTGTTTAACTTTTTTAATACCTCTAAAACCAAATCGGTATCTTGTTGTAACCAAATCTGACCGAGCAATTTTTCTAACAATCTATGATCACGACATTCTTGCACAAATTTGCGTTTTTCTTCGTTATTCAATAACTCAGACTGTTCAGAAAATAAGTTCTCTTCTACTATTTTTTGTGAACGTTTTAACACACGCTCGTTTTTTGCAATTTCTGACATTTTGTACCACAACACAAAACTATCTAATTTTTGCAATGCAGCCAAACTGACATTCACATCATCATCATTAAACGCCAGTTCATGTAATATTGATCTTTGTTCTGGTTCTTGTTTATTAAGATTATCTATGACTTGAATACGGATCTTAGGATTTGGACTTTGATGTTTGGGACGAAAAAGATGTTTAAAGATCATCTTGTTTAAACCGCGCTATTGTTTGATTGTTATCAGAGTTTTGTTGAAACTCTTGTTTAAATGAAGCACGGCTTTTATGTACTATCTCGCCGTTTTCACCCACTGTCATATGTTGCTCAGATTTCAAGATTTTTGCTTGATACATCATCACAGCTTGCATACTTGTTTCTCGTTGGGCTTCGGTTAAAGGAGAACCATCTAACCATTTACCCGTCTCCACTGCTTGTAGCAGTTTTTCATAAACAATAGGAGACATATTTTGCAACAGACTTGAATTATGCATAAGTTAATCTGACCTTTTCAGAAAAACTAAGCGAACTCGATTCACTATGTACCAAACAAAACCTAGAATGGCGACAGCAACCGCTAATTTATATTGCAGATCATCAGGTGCCGCACCTCCCCAATACATAAAACCAAAACCAGCAACAAATAACAGCATGGCCACCATAGATTGAGTTTGAACGTTTTGTTTTTTGAGGTATTTGTTCAGGTTTTGTTTGCGAGCAATATCTTCTTGGCTTGCATTGCCAAGGTTAAAGTCACAGTGCTGACAACTTTTTGCT
Source organism: Paraglaciecola sp. L3A3 (assembly GCF_009796765.1). NCBI lineage: Bacteria > Pseudomonadati > Pseudomonadota > Gammaproteobacteria > Alteromonadales > Alteromonadaceae > Paraglaciecola > Paraglaciecola sp. L3A3. Next base: position 1,927,783 of record NZ_CP047023.1, on the reverse strand, counting down.
TTATCAGAAATTTTTTTACTACAAGAAGGGCAATCTACTACCGCCATTTTTTCCTCTCTAATGATACATAGAAAAGCGCGACATTTAGCCGCGCTTTTATTTAAATTAAATATAATTAAAATAAATTATTTGTTTTCTTTATTAAATCTATCCCAATACTCGGCAACAGATTCTTTCATTTCTTTACGTAACAAGAAAATACCAAATAAGTTAGGTAATGTCATGACAACAATTGCCACAGCAGACAAAGTCCACACTAATGTGGTGTCAGACACAGCCGCCCAAACAAAACCAGCCACATAAATAACTCGATAAGGCATAACTGAGCGTGGCCCAAATAAGTAAGTCATTGCCCGATCACCATAATATGACCAAGCGATAGCAGTTGAAAAGGCGAATAACAACAAACCAATTGAAACTATGTATTTACCTGACTCACCAAAAAAACCTTTAGTGAAAGCTAATGCAGTCAAACTGGCTGAATGAATTAACGATTCGCCACTGACAGCAATGTTTTGTTTCACTAAGTTACCATCAACTACTTTTAAAGTGCCGCTATAGTTATCTTCAGGCTGACCAAAAGTGAAAACCACATTATCTGCGAAGGAACGTGCGTTAAAAATGGTAAAACCTTTATTCACTGCTTTACCGTCTACCACTTGGATATCACCAGTAAATTGACTGACGCCGTGGTCACCTAAATTATTAATATAGTTATACAAAGTTTTTCTATCATCTGCGTCTGATTCTACATAATCACCGGCTAAAATATACATATCAGAACGATCGAAAGTGTTAAGATGTTTCTCTTTCCATACCCCTGATGACAAAATCACTAACCCCGTAATAGTACAAATAATAATGGTATCAATAAAAGGTTCCAAAATAGACACCATACCTTCAGATACCGGTTCATCAGTTTTTGCTGCAGCATGAGCGATAGGTGCCGACCCCTGGCCTGCTTCATTAGAAAACAAGCCCCTATTCACCCCTTTATTAAATGCATAAGCTATAGTCGCACCTAAAAACCCGCCTGTAGCAGCAGAGCCTGTAAAGACATCAGAAAAGATTGAAACAAAGGCAGGGCCAATATTTTCAATATTGGCAAAAATTACCGCAAACGCGCCGACTAAATATATGAGTGCCATTAGCGGCACAATCTTAGATGTCACAGCTGCAATACGTGTAATGCCGCCTAGAATAACCAAAGCCAGTAAAATACCTAACACACTTCCCACAACTATTGGCTCAAACCCAAAGGTGGCTTCTACACTTGTGGCAATACTATTACTTTGCGGTAAATTACCTGTACCAAATGAACTAATAACAGTCGCCACAGCAAAAGCAACGGCCAACCATTTCATATTCAACCGTTTATCCATGTAATACATGGGGCCACCAGCCATAGTACCATCAGGCGTTTTATCACGATATTTATGGGACAAGGTGACTTCAACAAATTTAGTAGTCATACCAAAAAATGCAGTCGCCCACATCCAAAATAAGGCAGCCGGCCCACCTAAAAATAAAGCAAAAGCAACGCCACCAATATTCCCTGTACCAACAGTACCTGACAAGGCAGTAGTTAATGCTTGAAAATGAGTAGTATCACCTGGCGAATCGGACTTATCATATTTACCTATAACGACTTTCCACGCATGTTTAAAATATCTCACTTGAGGAAATTTAAGGTAAACAGTAAAAAACAACCCTGTACCTAATAACACATAAGGGAACCACCAAGCGCCCCCTAAGATGCTATCTAAATAGCTTAAAAAACCATGAAACGCTTCCACATTATTCCCCTTTCTAGCTCATTTTTATTGTTAATTAATTGATTATATTTTTATTTATTTAACTGAGCTAATACTGCTCGCATAGCCACTAAGACATCTTCCCCGAGTTGTTTACATCGAGTTGCAGACCAACCATATATAGGATCAGGTAATTCAACATTATCTTTAAAAGGCATTTCTAAGGTATAAGAAAGACAATCAAACTCATGACCAATAGCATTAGCCGCAAGGGTTAAATTTGCCTTGCCTGGCTCATCTTTTGAGTAACCATGCACATCTTGAAATTCTGGCGTGATATTCAACAAAGCATGCTTAAAAGTGTCTTCAAGTGCTTTTAATCTATCATTATAATTTGGATTACCTTCACAACCCGCCACAAAGTTATAGGGCAAAGCTTCATCACCATGCACATCTAACAACATATCGACACCAACTTGTTGCATTTTTTGTTTCACCAAATAGACTTCTGGGCTACTTTCCAAACTTGGTGTTGCCCATTCACGGTTCAAATTAACCCCGTTAGCGTTGGTCCTAAGATGACCACGAACAGCCCCATCAGGGTTCATATTAGGCATCACATAAAATACGATATGATCTAATAGCGATCGAGATAAAGCGTCTTCTTCATCTAATAAACGCTCTAATAAACCTTCAACCAACCACTGGGCCATAGTTTCACCAGGGTGTTGCCTAGCGGTGATCCAAAAGGCTTTTTTACCTTCTTCTGGTTCACCTATCACCAATAAAGACATATCACGGCCATCAAGTGTTGACCCTAAGTATTCTTGTTGACAAAAAATAGATTTTTGCGCCCACGCCAATAAATCTAAATGTCGTTCATAACTGTAAGGGGTAAAATACGCATAATATATATGGTCGAATTCAGGGGTATGTTGAATAAGCAAATTATCGCCATCAAATTCGGTATCGACTCTAAACCATTCTTGCCTATCATAAGATGCGACTGCTTGATAATTTTGCCAACCTTCTGGGTAAGCAGACTTTGCGAGATCTGTGATGGTCAATTGGTGCGAGATAAAAGCAGTGCTTTCTAGTTTAAAATGAAACCATTGATAAAAATCAGATTGGTTGTCTTTTTGAATACTTAGTTGAATGTTTTGGGGATCTTCAGCGCGAATAACTTGAATATTCCCACTGTCAAAATTGCTACTCACTCTCACTGCATCGTTCCTAGAAATAGACCTCCATCTAATCTACCACAGTCTGCTTTCACTCGCCTAGACCCTATGCCATTAAACCATTGAATAAACCTGCTTCATCAGCAGGTTTATTCATACAATCCCAAATTAGCTGTGGATCCAGCCAAGATTGAGCACAGTTATAATTGAATCGGTAATGACTCAGGTAAAGTTGGAGGAACAATATTGGCCATATGCTGAATCACTTTTAAAACTTGGCAACTGTAACCAAATTCATTGTCATACCAAACGTACAAAGTGGTTCGATCACCGGCGACAATTGTGGCTTGAGAATCGACCACTGCTGGCGCTCTGGTTCCTACTAAATCTGAAGATACAATTTCAGTGGAGGCGGTATAATCAATTTGATGCTGCAAAGATGAAAATAATGCCATATCTCTCAGATAAGCATTTACTTGCTCTTTTTGTAATGATTCTTTTAAATGTAAATTCAAAATAGCTAATGACACATTTGGTGTAGGCACTCGAATAGCACTACCTGTTAGCTTTCCATGCAGATTAGGATAGGCTTTAGATACAGCTTTAGCTGCACCGGTTTCTGTTATCACCATATTAAGAGCAGCACTGCGTCCTCTGCGGTCTCCTTGATGAAAATTATCGATTAAGTTTTGGTCATTCGTAAATGAATGCACGGTTTCTACATGACCGCTATTAATACCAAATTTTTCATCTATCACCTTTAATACCGGGGTAATTGCGTTTGTCGTGCAACTTGCTGCAGACAAAATAGTATCAGCCTGAGCAATATCCTGATGATTAACCCCATATACAATATTCTTAATATTGCCTTTACCTGGTGCGGTCAGTAATACTTTTTTAACCCCTTTAGATTTAAGGTGTTGACCTAGTCCATCTTCATCCCGCCACATACCCGTGTTATCTACTACAATCGCATCTTTTATCCCATATTGAGTATAATCGACCTCAACTGGGCTATTAGCATAAATAACCTGAATGTATGAGCCATTGGCCTTAATAGCATTTTTTTCTTTATCTACGGTAATGCTACCGTTAAATGGTCCGTGCACAGAGTCTCGGCGTAATAAACTCGCGCGTTTTTCTAAATCGCCCTCTTTGCCACCGCGTACAACTATGGCTTTTAATCGCAGTTTATTATTACTGCCTTGTCTTTCAATCAATAACCTGGCTAAAAGTCGACCAATACGACCAAATCCATATAAAACAACATCTTGAACTTCAATAGGTTGCTTAACATCTAAAATATCTTTTAACTGTTTAGTTAAATATTGCTCAATAGATAACCCTTTAAAAGCAGGATCAAAATGATAAGAATAAGCCAATTTACCTAAGTCGATATGTGCCGGTGCTAAGGTCTTTTTTTGCAAAGCTTGCAACAAAGGCCAACTTTCTCTAAGACGCAACTTTTGTTGTTCTTTTAACCTAACGGTACGATGAGCTTTGATAATATCTATCGCACTCACGCCTAATAAAGAGCGACCATAAACTGAGATTTCTACCGATTTATTACGGTACAAACTGCCCAATATTGGCAACATTTGCTCCGCATACTCTTGCCTTTCTTGCCAACTACTTAATAATTCTTGCTCTAACTTTTGATTCATTGCTCAGACCCATCTTAGTTAACGATCTCCTGGTTGCACCTAGCAACAGGCTCTAATCGCGCGCATTCTAAAGAAGGAATGGCAGTTAGCCAAACTGTTGTAAAGTTACAAGTTTTTAGTAAAAAAGCTAATTGAGTTATTTATGTAAGTAAGTTTTCAACAAGTATATTGGTAAAACTACAATTCGAGAAAATAGTGGATTTTGCCGAGGGATAATGACTATATATTTGGCTGAAAAATGAAATTAACTTTCATGAAAAAAAACAAAAAAATATAGCAGTAGATAGTAAATAGAGGCTAGGAAATAGAACAAACAAAAGATCAACGTCTATGACAACGGCTGACTTATGGGCGACCCCACTGATTGGATGGCAAAGTATAGATTGATGGAATAATGAGCCGTAAAAAGCAAGTTGTGCCACCACTACAAGACTCGCTTGCATAACAGCAGCAGATAACACATAAAATTGCAGAGTGCTGCAGACATAAGCTAAGTATTGAGTTTTACTCTACATAACATGATGATTATGTATGATAAATTTGTGTTTCATCAGAGGCTCGGAAATATGTTCAAGTCATTATTAATACTTATATTTCTGCAAACCACACTGCTGTCATTTACCGCCCAAGGCAAGAAATCAGAGGTAGTGTTAAATGTGGGAGTTCCAGAATTTCCACCTTTTGCACAAGTAAATGAGCATGGGCTGTTGGTTGGTACTGTAGTTAACTACTTTGAGTTACTAGCAGAAAAAACGGGCATAGAGTTTAAGTTAGTCCCCTACCCTTACGCACGTATTGTATTTGGTATTAAACAAGGCACATTAGATCTCACTCTTATTTACAAAAATACACAACTAGAAGATTATGCTGATTTCATCGGGCCTATTTCTAAAGCCAAAGTTATAGTACTACCTCAATTAGGTAAGGAACTTAGTAGCTATAGTCAGTTGCACCTTTTAAAACAATTTGCAGTGATTCGTTCTGCCAGTCTATCAAAAGCGTTTGATCGTGATTTTCAATTACGCAAACTTGAAGTTAGAAATTATCAACAAGGTATTCAACTACTTAGCTTGAACAGAGTAGATGCGTTAGCCGGCTCTTTGGTTGCTATTGAATACAATGTCGCAGCGTTAGGGAAAAACATGAACGAGTTCGGTCGACCATTCAACCTTTCTGAAAAAGAAATATGGTTACACTTTTCAAAAAAATCCGCACATAGAACTTTAATTAGTAAGCTTAGAGCCGAAGTCAAAAAACAATACAAACCAGATTTAATGTACCAAATATATCACCAGTACCAAGCAAAGCATTGAATAACAAAACAAAGCGCGGACTTAACTTACATGTAGAATTACTTTTAACTGCACAATTTAGTGAACCAAAGCCCTATGAATAAAGCGATATCATCTGACATCAAAATTGGCGTAAGCAGCTGTTTATTAGGCGAAAACGTACGTTTTGATGCCGGCCATAAAAAAAATGCCTTTATCACAGGCGTATTAAAAGATTATTTTCAATTTGTACCATTTTGCCCCGAAATGCATATAGGACTTGGTGCTCCTAGAGAAACTGTAATGGTCAACTAATTTCGGAGAGATTTTAAGCCGCATTTTTAAGTTCATTATATTTCTGATGTGGTGTCATATAATCTAAGACAGAATGCCGACGTTTATAGTTATAAAACTGAATATATTGTTCAACTTCGCATATCACTGATTGATGGTTTAAAAATGAAAGGTGATTCAGTCTCTCCGTTTTTAAACTTCTAAAAAAACGCTCCATAACGGCGTTGTCCCAACAATTTCCACGGCGACTCATACTAGGTGTGATATCTAATTGAGCAAGCCGTTCTCTAAATGATATAGCTGAATACTGGACACCTTGATCTGAATGGAACATTAACTTATGTGTGTTGGGTGCTTGACGTTTTATTGCATTATTCAATGCTGTTTTTGTCAATTCCGCGTTAGGCTTTGTCGATAATGCATAACCCACGATTTCTTTAGTTGATAGATCTAAGACACATGCTAAATAGCTCCAGCCATGATGATGTCTGATATAGGTTATATCGCCAACCCAATGAGTATTATAGGTATCAGGACTAAATTGTCGCTTGAGTAAATTGGGCGCATATTTATGTTCAACACCTGAATCTGGATAATAATGTTTCTTCTTAGGCCTAATCGCCTTTATGTTTAGTTTTTTCATGAGTGTAGCCGTTTTATATAAACCAATGTTGTGGTCTAGCGCATTCAGTTCAACCTGCATTCTGCGCTTACCATAAGTATTTCCTGTCACTTCTGCTATCGACTGAATCGATGATGCAATATCATCGCTATTAGGAGGCCTAGGGTGGTAATAATAACGGCTACTACTCACTTCAAATAAACGACATAACTCGGTGGTGGTATAGCCAAGTTGAGCTTTCTTCATTTCTTTCATTACATTAAGTCTGGATTGTTGCGTATGAAGAAAGCGGTGGCTTTTTTTAATATTTCATTATCCCTTAATGCTCGCTTAAGTTGCGTTTCTAACGCTTGGATCCTTTGCTGCTCATCTGTTAATGCCTTGGTGTTTTCTGGTGTAACACCCTGCAACTCAGATTGATATTGACGCTTCCAACGTGATACGGCTGATCTGCCTGCACCTGATATTTCTTCAACCTGTTTATTGGTATACCCATCTTCTACCATCAATTTGGCGTATTCTAATTTCTGTTTCGGGGTGAAGGTTACTTTTGCTTTTCTAGTCATGTTAATACCTACGAGATTTTGTTTATTTTAAGCTATAAATCTCTCCAGTTTCATTAAACCATTACAGATGCAGGTAAGTGCAGCGAATAATCTTAGTGTACGCAGTACATAAATAAGCGAAGCGCATGCTTTAGCATGCACTTATGCAATAAGTTTAACTTTTTTGATTAAACTTAATCGACACAGAGTTCACACAATAACGCTTTCCTGTAGGTTTAGGACCATCGTCAAACACATGTCCTAAATGTGCATCACAATGCTTACAGACAATTTCAATACGCTGCATAGCTAATGAGTCGTCACTGTGATATTCAACGTTTTGCTCTGCACTTTGTGCTGAAAATGAAGGCCACCCACAACCTGAATCATATTTATCCGTTGAATCGAAAAGTTTGTTACCACAACAGGTGCACGTATAGTCCCCCATGTCTTTAACATCTAACAAGCTGCCAGTAAAAGGCCGTTCGGTACCTTTTTGTCGGCAAACTCTGAACTCTTCATCAGTGAGTTTTTCGCGCCATTCTTGATCTAATAATTTCATATATTCAATCCTCTGCTACACATTTAAACACACAAATACTGCGACCTGCCTGTAGGTGTTTATGTCTAATTTTTACATCTGGTTGTTCAGACCATTTGGCATAACGAGTATCAAGTTTAATTTGCCAACTATCGCCTTTACAAAAGGTAGGTAAATGGAAGCAAACATCATGGTCACTGGCATTAAAAATTAATAACCAATGTTCCTGGTGTGATGAGCCTTCAATTTCACGTCCTCTGAGCTCCAAAGCAAAAGCTTGATTATTATGATCTTGCCAATCGTCTTCAACTTTACGTTCACCGTCTGGACGGTACCAATAAATTTTTTCTACGTTATGTCCATTTATATAACCATCATCTTTCAAATTTAAATGATGCAACATTTCACTTTCTTTACGTAGCTTAATGATTTGCTGACAAAAGATTAAAAAATCTTGTTGTCTTTCATTTAACGACCAGTTTAGCCAATTAATTTCATTGTCCTGACAATAAGCATTATTATTGCCTTGCTGTGTGCGGCTCAGTTCATCACCACCTAAAACATGTGGCGTCCCCTGAGATAACAATAAAGTGGCAAAAAGATTCCGTTTTTGTCTTTCTCGTATTCTTAAGATCTCTTTGTCAGTTGTTTCGCCTTCAACACCATAATTTGCCGACAAATTATGCCCATGACCATCCCGGTTTTGTTCACCATTGGCTTCATTATGACGTTCTGCATAGGTGACCATGTCATGTAAAGTAAAACCATCATGGTAACTGACATTATTCACTGAAGTTAAAATCGAACGGTTTTCTTGAGAGAAGACGTCTCTTGAGCCTAATAAACGGGTAGCAAAGTCACTCGTTTGGCCTTTATCTCCACGCCAAAAAGCCCTAACGGTATCGCGAAATTTATCATTACATTCAAGCCAATTTGAAGGAAATTGACCTAAACGATAGCCACCGTGGCCAATATCCCATGGCTCGGCAATTAATTTGCTAGTAATTAACACAGGATCTTGACGAATGGTTCTAAAAAAACCAGAAAGAGTTGAAAACTCATAAGGGTCACGGCCTAAACTAGCGGCTAAATCAAATCTAAAGCCATCTACGCCCATCTCTTGCACCCAATAACGTAACGAGTCCATGACCATCTTTTGTACATAAGGAAAAGCGGTGTTAACACTATTACCACAGCCCGAATTATTGACATATTTACCATAATCAATTGCGCCATAGTCATTGCGTTCAAACAAATAACATGACGAATTATCGAATCCTTTAAAAGACAAAATTGGCCCATCAGCTCCGCCTTCTGCAGTATGATTAAACACCACATCTAAGATCACTTCAATGCCAGCTTGATGCAGACTATCCACCATGCTTTTAAATTCGGCTACCGCATCGTTTACTACATATCTAGGATCAGGACAAAAATAATTAATGGGGTTGTATCCCCAATAATTAGTTAAGCCTTTATTAGTAATAAAGGGCTCTGGCATAAATGCCGACACAGGCATTAATTGAATAGCGGTTATACCCAAAGATTTAAGATGTTTAATAACCGATGGATGAGAGACACCTAAAAACTTCCCTTTATGTTTAGCCGGTACATCAGGATGTAACTGGGTTAAACCTTTTACATGAGCTTCATAAAGAATAGTCTGCTCAAGGGCGATTTTAGGTTTCTCTATTCTATTTTCTGTTTTTTTAGGTGCTAGCACTATGCCCTTAGGGATCATAAATTGGCTATCACCTTGATATTGCTTTTTATTCCAAACAAGTGGTCTGTTCAAAGCTTTGGTGTAGGGATCGATCAACAGTTTGTCGTTATCAAACTTCAGGCCCATATTGGCTTGGTTTTCTCCTACAACTCGATAAGCATATAACTGACCCTCTGTGATATTTTCAATATAACAGTGCCATACTTTGCCGGTTTTAGCTGGCATGGGAATAACAGCAATTTGCTCTTCTGTATTTTGGTCAAATAAACACAGTTCCACTCCATCAGCATTAGGACAATGCACAGCAAAATTACATCCTTTATTGCTAATATTAGCGCCTAATGGATGGGGTTTCCCTGCATGGGCATGATAGGTAGAGGTCACAAAAATTATCCTTTAAAAATTATAAATAAACTAGCTAATGGGGGTAACGGCAGAGGAATAGAATAATCTTGATTATTCCAAGGTAATGCTTCCGCTTCAGATTTTTTATTGGTTTTATATCCACTTCCCCAATACTTTTTATCATCAGTATTCAAAATTATTTGATACTGACCTTCATCTTGTACCCCTAACCTGAAGTCATCGTAGGTAATAGGAGTAAAGTTTGTTACTACATAGACTTTTTGTTGTTTTGATTTTCTGAGCATAGATAAAATACTCTGATCAGCATTTCCATGATCTATCCACTCAAAACCTTGATGCTCATGTTCCATTTCATACAAAGCCGGATATTTGGCATACATTTTATTTAGGTCACGATATAAATTTTGGATCCCTTTATGTTTATCAAACTCCAACAAATGCCAATCAATAGAACTATCATGATTCCACTCATGTGATTGACCAATTTCATTGCCCATAAAGTTTAATTTTTTACCTGGATGGCCGTACATAAAGCCAGCATAAGCTCTCACATTAGCAGCTTGTTGCCATTCATCACCTGGCATTTTACGCAATAAAGATCCCTTACCATGTACTACTTCATCATGTGAAATAGGCAAGACAAAATTTTCATCAAACGAATAAACTAAACTAAATGTAATTTCATTGTGGTGATAACGGCGGTAGCAAGGATCTTTAGCAATATAATGTAAAGAATCGTTCATCCAGCCCATATTCCATTTAAATCCAAAACCTAATCCGCCTTCAAAAACAGGACGAGACACTTTAGGAAATGAGGTGGACTCTTCAGCAATGGTGATAGCGTTAGGATATTTATCGTAAACCTCTTTATTCATCCATTGTAAAAAACTGATAGCTTCGTAGTTGTGATTGCCACCGTCCACGTTAGGGATCCAATCGCCGTCTTCTCGAGAATAATCTAAGTACAACATAGACGCTACGGCATCGACTCTTAAACCATCGATATGGAATTTATCAAGCCAATACAAGGCATTAGCCACTAAAAATTGTCTAACTGTGTCTTTACCAAAATCATAAATACAAGAGTTCCAATCAGGATGCCAACCTTTACGGGGATCCTCATATTCGTAAACATGTGTACCATCAAACCTTGCCAGACCATGACCATCTTCAGGAAAATGGGCAGGTACCCAATCAATCACCACACCTATGCCATTTTGATGGCACTGATCAACAAAATATTTAAAATCATCTGGACTACCGAAACGACTAGTTGGCGCAAACAGCCCAACAGGTTGATATCCCCAAGAACCATCAAATGGAAATTCAGAAACAGGCATAATTTCGATATGAGTATAAGCCATGTCTTTCACATAAGGGATTAACTCATCAACCAATTCTCGATAAGTTAAAAACTCTTTACCTGATTCTTTATCTGGTCTTTTCCATGAACCTAGATGCAATTCATAAAAGCTCATAGCTTGTTTATATTTATCTTTTTTGGCCTTTTTCAACCAAGCATTGTCTTGCCATTGATAACTATAATGATCATATACAACCGAACTTAAAGACGGGTATTGTTCAGCAGAAAAGCCAACAGGATCCGCTTTATGAGGTAAATCAGCTCCCCCAGCATCTTTAATTTGGTATTTATATTTTGCACCAGCGGCGACATTAGGCACGACTAAGACCCAATAACCAAAATCCGTTTTTTGCATAGGCAAACAAGAGCCATTCCAATAATTGAAATCTCCAACCACTGAAACCGCACTAGCGTTAGGGGCAAATACGGCAAAACGTGTAGCTTGAATAGGTTGTGAAAGACCAACATCAAGAGAAATTAATTGTGCGCCTAATTGCTGATATATATTTTCTGGACTGTGATCAACATAATGAACAGCGTGGTATGCCTCATCTTGAAATTGATAGGGATCTATAATCTGATACTCGCCACCTTCATTGATTACAGAAAAAGCGTATGCAGCTGGCGCTTGGTCTAATTTGAATGAGCCTCGAAATAAATAGCTATCTGAGACATTTTTTAAACTACCCATTTTTTTGCCTGAGCCAAGGTCAATCACTGTAACCTTATCGGCCCCGGGGATCCAAGTAGTAATAATAAATTGAGAAGATGATTCTTGAAAATGAGCACCCAAATGGGTAAAAGGAAAGGTACAACGGGCTTGAGATAGTGCTTGTTCTAATTGCATATTTTCGCCTTGAATTGAATAGCTCAGCTAAATAGCTGAGCTTTATAGAAAGTTAAATTATTCTGAAGCTTTCTTTCGAACCTCAGTTAAATTAGCCGCTAACTGATCTAATGATGCATCAGTAAATATGTCTTGTAAATTACGTGTTAATTTTCTACGCCAATTTGGATATTCATTAAAAGTACCAGGTACATTAACGGGTTTATCCATTTGTAACCAATCTTCTAATTGTAAACTTAACAATTCACTTGAACCGGCTGCCATATGTAACTGCATCCCATGATTTAGCGACTGGCTCATACCAACATAATTCACATCGCAACTAATTTCATCACTTATTGAGTTATGACCATGTAATGTATCTAAAATTGCTTGTTTATTTTCATGACGACTAGCATACAAATCCTGCAGAATATCTTCTGTAGGATACAAGCCTAATTCTTTGCCTAATTGCAAATCATGACAATGCCAAAATCCTGATAAGGTGGGCATATCATGAGTTGTCAGAGTCGACATAGATTGTGTAGGGTAATGCTTAGGCGAATAAAAGCCACCATCCTTTGCTTGTTCAAAAAAGAACACACGATAAGAATAAACACCGTTATCTGCCAGTTTTGCTCTAATTTCTTCGGGTACAGTTCCCAAATCCTCACCAATCACCATACTTTGATGGCGGTGGCTTTCTAATGCCAGAATAGCTAATAAGTCATCCACTGGATAATAAACATAACCACCCGCTTTAGCGCTTTCTCCTTTAGGTACCCACCAAAGCCTCAGTAATGCCATTACATGGTCGATTCTCAGGGCACCAGTGGCATGCATATTAGCATTAAATAAATCAATGATAGGTTGATATTGTTGTTGATATAAGACTTCCGGATCCATAGGAGGTAACCCCCAAGTTTGGCCTAAAGGTCCTAATACATCAGGAGGTGCACCAACACTTGCTGTTGTGCAATATAATGCTTTATTGCCCCAAACTTCTGCGCTGCCTTCACTCACCCCCACAGCTAAATCACGGTATAAGCCCACATGCATTTCATTATTCATGGCAACATCATTGGCTTTTTCAAACTGCAATGCGGCTTGCCACTGTAACCACGAATAAAACTTCACTCTAAGTGCATGTTTTTTAGCAAATGTTTTAACTTTAGGGCTTGTGTAATCAGAAAATTCAGTAGGAAAGACAGGCCAACCCCAGTTTTCTTTACCTTGGCTAGCTAAATGTTCTTGTAACGCATCATATACAGCTAATGTTTGTAGACTATCGCCACCATCAGCCACAAAACTTTTAAAAGCTTTATTAATTTTACTGTTACTCGAAAGATGCTTTTTATTTTGATACTCAAAAATACTTTCTAATGCTTTGAGTTTTAATTCTGTCACCGTTTTATAATCAACTTGCTCTGACTCACGAGCTGCGGTAAGTTGCTGTTGAAAATCAAGGTGATTAACAATATTTTGCACAGATGTCTGTTCATAGCCGTCTAAGGCGGTGACATCAATATAAATAAAGTTCAACCAGCGACGAGATGATGGTCCATAGGGACTACAAATATCAGGGTTAGCTGGGTAAAGCGCATGAATAGGATTTAAACCAATAAAATGGGCACCTTGTGCCGCAGCTTTTTCGACTAAATAACTGAGATCAGTAAAATCTCCGACTCCCCAGTTAGAATCACTTTTTAAGCAATATAACTGTACACTTAAGCCCCAGACCTTTTGCCCTTCTAATAACGCCTTCGGTTTAAAACAAGCTACGGGCGCCATAATTAAACGCATAGTGGCTAACTCGTCATCATCAATAACTAAGGCAAGTGAGTGATAACCTAGTGGTAATGCTAAGGGTAAATCAATAATGTATTCTTGAAATTCAACATCTTGAATATGACAAACATTGGCTAACTGACCATCAATTGGCGAAAACTCATAAGCTATAACCTCACCTTGCTCAGTGGTTACTTTAGCCAAATAGTTATCTGTAACTAATTCAATGGGTAGACGCACAACAATTTGTAAACTTTGATTATTGCGTACCACCTGGACAGGATTTAAAGGTGAAAGCCAAGTTTTATGAGTCGAATCTTCTAATTGTTTCTCAAGCAATTCTGGTTTATCAACTTGATACCCCATTACCTGTAACAATTTTTGCTTAGTACTATTATCAATAGTAGTAGGTTTGCCCCAAGCATCAGTGTAATTTGACTCAATTCCACAGCAAGTCACTAGATGATCAATCAATGAAGCCGTCATATTGTTTACCCTTTTAATTTTAATAAGACCATTATCTTTGAAAAGATCATATTTACAATGTCGAATATGCTTTTTATTAGAGACTATTAAAAATTGCTTTAATTAAATCAATTTGGCCCAGCTGGATTTGTATATAAAACATACGATTAGAAGTAATAAAACAAGCTTTAGTAGGATCTATAATCAACAACTGTAATTAAATAACATATTTACTGGAATATTTTGCCTTATTTGTCCATATAGTCCATAATTTTGTAATTATATTTCAGAGGGGGAATATTTTCCTTCTGTCCCGCCAATTAATCGAATTATAGAGGATCAAGGCATGACAATTAAGGTAGGCATCAACGGTTTTGGCCGTATAGGTAGATTTGTATTCAGAGCAGCATGTGAACGTAACGATATCGAAGTAGTAGGTATAAACGATCTACTAGATGCGGATTACATGGCTTACATGCTTAAATATGACTCAACTCATGGAAAATTCAACGGTACCGTTGAAGTTGTTGATGGGCAATTAGTTGTAAATGGAAAATCAGTCCGTGTAACTGCTGAACGTAACCCAGCTGACTTGGCTTGGGATGCAATCGATGTAGACGTAGTAGTTGAATCGACGGGTCTTTTCTTAACTGACGAAACTGCACGTAAACACATTGCAGCTGGCGCGAAAAAAGTTGTGTTATCTGCTCCATCTAAAGATGATACACCTATGTTCGTTATGGGCGTAAACAATGATGCTTACGCAGGACAAGACATTGTTTCTAATGCTTCTTGTACGACTAACTGTTTAGCTCCTTTAGCTAAAGTACTTAACGATAACTTCGGTATCGTTGATGGACTTATGACTACTGTTCATGCAACCACAGCGACTCAAAAAACGGTTGATAGCCCTTCTTCTAAAGATTGGCGTGGTGGACGCGGTGCGTCTCAAAACATCATTCCTTCATCAACTGGTGCAGCTAAAGCTGTTGGTAAAGTTATTCCTGAACTTAACGGCAAATTAACGGGTATGGCTTTCCGTGTACCTACTGCCGATGTATCTGTTGTTGATTTAACTGTTAACCTTGCAAAACCAGCTTCTTATGCTGAAATTTGTGCAGCCATGAAAAAAGCCTCTGAAGGTGACTTGAAAGGCATAATGGGTTACACAGAAGAAGCAGTGGTTTCACAAGACTTTATTGGTGACGTACGTACATCTGTATTTGATGCAACTGCTGGTATCGCATTAACAGATACTTTTGTTAAATTAGTTTCTTGGTATGACAACGAAATCGGTTACTCAAATAAAGTACTAGATTTAGTTGCCCACATCAGTAAATAATTCAAAAGCATCAATCAGCCGTTTAAATTAGCGGTAAAATGATATAAAAAAGGCGACCCACTTAAGTCGCCTTTTTTGATCCAAAATCACTATTAGGAAGCCAGCATGTTACTTACCGACTCAACCATTATTATCACTCGTTCTAACATACAAATACTGCAAATTGACAATGCTTTAGCCACAGCAGAAATTTCTTTATTTGGTGGGCATATTCTTAGTTTTAAGCCTAAGCATGATAATAGAGAACGCCTGTGGTTAAGCTCTAAAGCTATACTCAACGGTAAAAAAGCCATACGTGGTGGAATACCTATTTGCTGGCCTTGGTTTGGTGATCATAAAGATAGTCAATATTCTGCCCATGGGTATGTTCGAGATCAACAATGGGAAATTATTAGTAGTCAAGATACGCCTAAAGGAACACTAGTGAGTATTAAACCGTCATCAAGTCAAGGAGAAGGTTTTGCAGGTAATACCCAATTAGTACTAGATGTATTGGTGGGAGACACGCTTAGTATTCAGCTAAAAACGAAAAATATCGGCTCTGAGGCTTTTAAATTTAATTGTGCTCTACATAGTTACTTTACTGTTTCTGACATTAACCAGTGTCAGCTTTCTGGATTGTCAGGAAAGTATCTAGATAAAACCCAAGGGTTTGATAGTTTTGACACCCCTACTCCATATTTTTTTACAGAAGAAACCGACAGAGTTCATCTGGATAAAGCCCCCAAAGTCGATATTTTAGATGGCACTCAAATTACCACTGTTAACTCCCGTGGCCACGACAGCATGATAATTTGGAACCCTTGGCAAGATAAATCTATTGCTATGGCTGACATGGCAGACGACAGTTACCTGACTATGCTTTGTGTTGAAACCGCTATTACTCAAGGCGAAATAGTGAAAGCAGGCGACACTCATACTCTAGAGCAAATAATCAGTTAGGTATTAGCAAACAAAAAGGGCAGATTAAATCAATCCGCCCTTTTATATTTTTAATTCAGTTACGAAAAAAATGCTTAGAAACGGTAACCTATACCTAAAGCAATCACTGGATACATTTCAAACTCAGAGATATCTTCTTCAAGGTTTGCCACTTCCGTGTCTATTTCAGCGCGAAATGTTTGTGCCTCTGCGCTAGAGCCATTTACATCAAATGATGAGCCTTGACCATCTGCACGAACAGCCGTACCGCTATAATCTAACTCCACTTCAGGAGCGCCAGAAAACAACACACCTAACTCAAATGAAAACATAAAACCAGAGGGATCAGAATTGCCCCAACCTAAACCAAAGTAACCTGCTGTCCCAGAACCTAAAGTAACAGATGTTTGTAATCTTAATGGGTCGCTACTACTACCACGGTATTCTTGGTCACCAATTTCAAATTCATCAGTGCCATCACTTTCTGCACTACCTCTCAGTTCATTACTATTTGAGTATGCACCACCGGTAAAACGGAAGGTACCAGCAAATGGACGCCAATCAACTAATAAACCATAAGTAGATAAATCTAGTTCCCCCGTGTAATCAATTCCATCTTCTTCAAAATCATCGTCGTAAGCATAACTATTACCTTGCAACCTAACATTAAAGTAATCGTTAAACCGGTAATCTAGTTCAAGCCCTGGACCTAAAGTACCAACTTTTGCACTAAAACCTAAACCAGAGTTATCTTCCTCTTCGGCCATAGCATTAAATGACAAACAAGCAGCTAAACATGTTGCCGCAATTAAAGATTTCGATTTAAGTATGTGTGTGTTCATTATGATCCCTTCAGTTTAGTTAAAATTATATAAACCATTGTTAAATAACAAAATTAATTCTGAGCTAAAATGTAAAACATTATGAGTTAAAAATACATTATATTTTTTAATAACTTTGTATCGTGCGAAAGAAGCAACACTAACCAAGTTGCTTCTAATGAATATAAGACTAACTGATAAGAATATTATTCGAGCAAACCAAAAGTGATAGTTGTTGAAGATCTTGTTGGATAACAACACAAGGTGTATCTAACAATAACTCGCAGAATTTTTTAGGGGTTCTTTTTAAGTTAGCTAGCCATTTTTCACAGAAGTTTTGAGTCAATCTCCCTTGGCACTTTTTTTGCTTTCTAGGAACTAAGACTTTTTGAGTATGTGAATTATCTATGCGTCAATTATTAATGGTTTTGCCATTCATTATATTTTTATCTAGTTGTGCCCTAGCTGAGTTGGATCAAACAAACAATAATGCACAACTGACTGACAGAAACAACCAAACACAAAACTCTTTGCATAAACATGTAGAAAAACTTGCAAGACAGTTACTTAGCACCTCTCAAATGATAGACAATAATGGCACAGTTGCAGTCGGCACCATTTTACCGGCTTTGGGTATCAGCGGCGAGGCTTTGCCTCAACAACAAGCTTTCGGAATTCAAATCCAAGAAAGTTTAATGACTTTTGCCACTCAGGCAGGCTTTAAAGTAGTCGAATATAAAACTATGCCGTCAATTAAAATTACAGCCACCGCTGACAAAATGTTAAGCAGAGATTTACAAGACTTAAATAAAGACATTGCAGCTGACTTTTTTTTGACAGGTACTTATACCCCTCAAGAAAACAGCACTGTAGTTAATATTCGTTTAATACAACTGCCTGAAAATATCGTGCTTGCCGCAGCCACAGATTATGTGCCAAACGATGCCATGTGGAGTTCTTCAAAAGTGACCCTTAAAAACAACCAAATTTATCGCAACGGCTATTAGGAATAATCATGATACTAAAAACATTGCCTCTACTAATAAGCTTAACATTATCAGGTTGTGCGATTTTCGGATCAGAAGAAATGACTGATGAAAACTCCAACTTTGACAACCTTTCGCAAAGACATAATATTAGCTCATCAGAGCAAAATGCAGATCCATTGCAATCTAGCCTAATGTTTCAAAAACAATTTAACAATAATGTTAGGACTGAACACAAACAATCCATGCAAACAGAGCAACAAGCCGAAACCCAAGCTAATCAGCATAACAAAAAACTTCCGCAACAAGTTCAATATGCAGACACACATAATATTAATTACTATGTTCGCGGTTTGATGCAAGATTTAATGGCGAATCTAGAGTATGTAAACGAAACCACACCAGTAGCTGTGACAAGTTTTGTGATGTTAAACAGTGATTATAATCAAGCCAATATTCTTGGCATACAAATAGCCGAAAGTTTAATTCATGAAGTACATAAATTTGGAATACCCGTCATTGATTTTAAAACAACAGGTTATATTAGGGTGACCGAAAAGGGAGACTTTGCCTTTAGTAAAGATTACGAAGAGTTAAGCGAAGAAATGCCAGCTCGTTATATAGTCGGCGGTACTATGCTAAAAATTAATGATGGTTATTTAATCAATGCCCGTATTGTAGGAATTAAGTCACAGGCAGTTGTTGCGTCTGCACAAAGCTTAATACCGAACCATATATCCGAACCAATTTTAATACAGGCTGCATCACGACCTTTAATCACTTTAAACGAGACTGTTGATATAGATAAAGTAGCATTAACTAATGGGAAAATGGTCAAAAACACCTCATTGAATCAGGTGAGATTAATTCCAGAATAAAATTTGAATATGATCAACTCATATTCCCCATAAACATTACTTGGAAAAATACCATGTTAAAACTAACAAGATTAATCACTATTTCACTGTTATCAACATTAAGTGCTTGTAGTAGTTTAGGCTTAACACAGAAAACTGACGAAAGACTTTGCGCTGATGATCTTGGCACTTTTCATACATGCCAAGATATGAAAATACCAACAGAAATTGCTGACTCACCTGCTAAAGAGCATAGCCGCAGTTTACATTTTAATATATTAAGCGAATATACCGAACAGATGGCTGCAGAGTTGAAAAACGACGTGCGAGGTATGGAGGTTGTTCAATCCATAGTCGTTGCCTCTTTTGTTCATTTAGACTCGTCATTACAAAACACCGATACGTTAGGTATACAATTAGCCGAAGCTTTTATCAACGATTTACAGCAAATAGGACTACCCGTTGCCGATCATAAAGTAATGGGAGTATTAGATGTTAATGACAAAGGCGATTTTGTATTTTCACGCAATATGGAGCAGTTTTACAACCCAGTGGATATTGGTTATGTGTTAGCTGGCACCATGCAAAAGAATAGTCGAGGTTTAATTGTTAATGCACGGATTATTAACTTCACCACTAATAAGGTAGTGGCGTCTTCATCCAAATTTCTGCCTAATATAATCACCAATAATTTATTGTAAACAATTTCTAAAATAATAATTACTGGTGAAGATGTTATTGAAAGAAGTTTAATAATAAAAAATGATTAGCAATCTGCAGTACACAAATACTAATAGCTAAATACGATTATAAACCAAAGTCTTCAGGGCGTTTACTTGCATACAAATTATAATCATCAATAGTGTCTATTTCTATCCAACTACCTGCCACTAATTCAACTTCTACTTTATGATTATTAGCTACTTGCTGAATCAAGTCTGTCAGATACATATTTTTACTTTTATCACTGTTACAGTTTTTTATGTAATCAGCTAATAACGTGGTTAGAAATAGCGTATCAACTTTTATCATACCCATATACTGAGCCTGTACTTGGCTCAAAGAATCAGGGACTTTTCCAATATCCTGTAATTGTAAATTTTCATCAAACTGAAAAGTTTCCGCATCCGTCAAGGGATCTTCCAACCTTTGTGACCACAATTCTAACCAATCAGTATTACCCAACACCACCATTTTAGCGTCCGAGGATGAATCGATTAAAGATGCTAAATGTGCATCAGAATAAGCTACATCACCATATAAAATAAGCGTGCTTTTTTCAGTGCATGGCTGCAAATTCACTAACATTTTGCTTAAACTAAACACCATATTGGTCGAGTCAAATTCCTCATTAAAAACAGTATCTACACCGATTTTTTCAATTTTTTCCTTACAGTAGCCAGTCACCACTGTAATATCCGTCAAACCAAATTTTTTCAGTTGCTCCAATTGACGAACCAACAATGACTTTCCCCAAATACTGACCAGTGACTTAGGAGTTTTCGCAGTCAGAGGACGAAGTCTCTTACCTTCACCTGCAGCTAAAATTATCGCCTTCATGAACTAAATACCTGTTTGAAAAAATCAATATCTCTTTGTTGAAATGGTTGATTACGCTCTGGATGCCACATAATACCGTAAATGTTTTTATGGATATGTTTAACCGCTTTGATTACACCATCTTCACTCATCGCCCAAGGCTCTAAAGGTAGTTGGCAACTTTTCGCACCCAAATTATGGTATGAATTAACCGACCTTTGTTGTCCGTCTATATTAATGACTTGGTGTTTTCTGACATGTCCGGATACTGGACCTAAGGACTGCTGGTATGCCAATTGAATGCTTTGCATTCCCCTACAAACACCTATTAATGGTTTGTCATATTGAATCGCCCAGTCAATTAGGATTGCATCGACTTGGTCACGAGCAGCTGAGTTACCTCCACACTGCACTGGGCTATTGCCACCAGTTAATATTATTCCACTGAAAACAAACTGCTCGAGATAAGTTTTAATAAGGCTGGGATTGTTAGGCATTAAAATCGGTGTTAAGCCGCATAAAAGTAAAAACGGCAACCATTGTTGGTCTAGCCCATCTCTGATTTCATCATAATCTGCTGGGCAATCGGCACGCATGGTAATTCCAATCAATGTCATCGTAATACCACCACTTTGCGATTTCCTGCATCCAAATCCAATAAATTGGCTTTCATCCATTTATTATATAGCACGTCCCCTGCCCCTATCACGCTGGGAATGCCTAACTCTCCAGCTCGAATTGCCATATGACTATTAGCTCCTCCATACTTAGTGATTAAACCACTGATATTATGGGAGAATAACCAATCAAAACCTGGATCCGCTGCAGGAATAAAAACAATTTTTCCTGCTAAATTATCAATATCATCTAAGTTACAACAAGTCTGAGCTACTACCTTTAGTAAAGTAATAAAGTTAGGTTCTCCTTCAGGCATTTTAAAACAATAGACATCATCGGCTTCAGTTATTAGAGGCGGTAGAATAAGAGTTTGCGTATCTCGATATAAGAGTTTGCCTTCAATAATGGAGTTAGTCATTAAGGTTTGAATATCATCTGATGAAGAATAGGCTTTATATAAGGAAGATAAATCGCAATACGCCATATCATCTTTACTAAACCCAATTTCGTTTCCGAGTTGTTCTACCAAATAAATGGCATCACTTAGGCTCTGTGAAAATACAAACTTCGCATATTCCCTGCCTTCAATCGCCCCCTTAATAAACCTAAACAAAGATATAACGTCATGCTCAATACCCTGAGTTTCAAGTTTTGTTTTAAGTTCTTCCAATTGTTTTAAACTTAATGAAAAGTCTTCACAAAGCTGATGTTTGCTGTGATTATCATTTCCATTAAAATACTTTTCTGGTGCTTGGTCGTAACGAGGCGACAAAATATCGTAGGTACCAGGACGCAGGTGGCCATACTTTTCTAAAAAAGCCTTAAAAGACAAATCTAGTTTGTCTTTGGCCATATTTGAACTAACTGTTTCCAACGAACGCATAAAATTTTCATAATTATCATCCGATAATATGCCCTCAGACACCATAGATTTTAATATCTGAACGGCAATAAAACCCGCTCTAGCTAAACCTGCAAATGGCAAAGTACCATAACGTTTACAGTCCTCTAATAACCAATATACCTTCTCAACTGAGGTCAAATCGCTATCGATAATAGTTTGGCGTCGTGCAGGTAAGGATTCAATTTTAAGGATATCCTTAGTCCATAAACCATTCGGGTTAATTATATTATTGGTCAATTTTTTGAGGGAATTTGTAAGTTGAGCAATTTCATTTTTATCAAAACCGACTTTAGATAACACTAGCAATCGTTTATCAATATCCAATGTAAAACACGAGAAAATAATATCGAATTCGACTTTATCGTGCTTTTCCGGACTTCTTTGTAATTGCTCAATATAATAATTGACCAGTTTTTCTGCCAGTGGATGCGGTATATCAGCGGGTACAAACGAATTGAAGCTAACCCTAACATCAATATATGGTAACCCCGCCAAACTAATCAGTAGTGGGAAACTGCGCAACTGCTTATAGCCATAATTGTTGCGCTGATAAGCCCAGGTCGAATTAGTTACCAGCTCTTTGTATAACGATAGCGCGAGTGGATTTGGTCTAATACCAATAATTTCTGCTGGGTTCCAATCAGGCATAACACCCAAAAGAGTTTTTGCTCCATTTAAATAAGGATGGGGCTTACTCAAACGGCTGATAGTAGTGTGTACTCGTTCTAATAATTGCTGATGCCTAGACAAAGATCCAACAATTGGCAATGCACTCTCATTTACTAATATTAGTGGCCTAACTTGAAATAAATACAGTTTTTGCTGCTTATCAAAAGCAAACTCTATATCCAAACTATCATTGGAAAATTGCAATTCTAACTCTGCACACAGCGCAATTAAGTTAGTCACCCAACCTGGATTAGTACCGCTCGCTTGACACTTTGCAACGTAAATCAACTCTTCATTTAAACTACCTGACGTAACAGATTCTGTACTGCCACTTTGTGAATAATTAATTACGTAATAGGGAGAGTGCGTAGATGGCTCTTTAGTAAATACCACACCACTAAGAACCACGTCGGTCAACATAGGTTGAATAAAAATTTGATCTTTAATATTTTTTTGGTCAAATGAAGCAACAACCTTACCAATGGCAGCCTCTAATTCGGACCGCCCACTAACATTTAGAACTGAGTCAAAATGACCTGCAAGTGAAGCTTTTTGTCCATCTTCCGCCAAACCACTGCTGCGAACCACTAAATTTGTGTCTGACCAATCCGTTTGCAAATAAAACCTGTCTAACAGAGCTGTGGCACATCTTAGCCACATGGCAAGGGTAAAACTAAATTGTGGCAGCACTATTGCCGCTTCTAGTTGCCCTTCAAGATTCTTTAAAACATCGGCTTTACTTAGTTTCATATCATTTATTGACTTTTGCCGCCCAAGCACGAGTTTGATAGGTCGTTTCTATAAAAGGTAAATCAACTACTTTTGCTTCTACGTATTTCATAAAGTCGGCAAAACATTGCTCGCCTGCCTGCACTCTAATATCGTTTACTGACCACCAAACACCTATATATTCCTCTGGAGTCTGTTGCACTACGTGTCGACCCTCTAGATACAAAACGTCAGAAAACTGCTCACAATCATTGAGATTATTTAGGAGGGTGTCAGTAAAAGTCGCTCTCCCAGATGATACTCGTTTAATATGAGGAGCCATTTCATATAAGGTCTGCTCAATTTCAACTAATAGTGGATTAGCCTCTAATAATCTCGGATTCCATAGCGCACAAAATATCCCCTGATCACGTAACACACGACTAAACTCGGCAATACCCTTATCAAAATCCACCCAATGAAAAGACGAGGCCATAGTTAATATATCAGCAGAATTATTCGGCAAGTTAGTTGTCTCACCATCGCCCTTAACCCAATTAATACTGGTTGCTTCAGAATCTTTTATTCCAAAACTGCGCATGTCATCATTTGGCTCTACCGCCGTTGCCGAATTCAAACCTCGTAAGGCGACCATCCTAGTCCAAATACCGGTACCTGCGCCTACATCTACATAATCTATATCTTCGACAGGTTTATTAGTTATTCCTAATAATGCGTCTAGAATAAAGGGCGAATAAGCAGGTCTGAATTTAGAATAATTTTCAGCTAAACCGGTAAAGTCACCTAATTTTTTCGTCATAGGAATGTCTACTCTTTAATTAAATTTAAAATTTGATCGGCTAATGATTCTGGACTGACTTCTCCATCATTCACTAATACTAAATCAGGTGATTTTGGCTCTTGAACAGCAATATCAAAGCCAACAATATTCACAGCATTATCTGTTTCTGCATCGGAATATAAATTCTTTTGATTACGTTGATGTAAAACTTCTGGTGACACTTTCACATATACTTCAAGATAACTTGAGATGTTTTGCGCATTCCAAGCTCTAACGTCATCAAACATTGAAACTGTGGCGCAAATCGCGACTGAACCTTGATTTGAAAACATTTGCCCTAAACGTCCATAGGTAAATGCAATAGATTTGCGACTCTCTAGATCATAGTTATTTTGCTCTAGTGCCGCTCTCAATTTATCGCCGTCAAGCAATAAACTTTGTTTATTTAAGGCACGTAATTTATAAAGCAAAATTTGACCTATAGTCGTTTTTCCCGCCCCGGGTAGACCTGTTAACCAAATTACCATTTTAAATAGCTATACTTGAAATAAACACGATCTAAAAGCCCCACTTTGCTTGCACTTCTGGGTGGTAACGTTTAAAAATCTCCATATCGTCCTTTAATGTATCCTTGATAAAATCAATATCTTGCTCTCTTAAGTTTACTAGCTTGTTTGCTTCGATTTTTTGAGCAATGTCTTCTGCTTGCTTTGCCCAAACAGGTAGAATTTCACCCAAAATATCCTGAATTCCTTCACTGACCATTTTTCTAGTTTTAAAAGACAATTTATTAAACTCATCATTACTCTGTGCGCCAAACAATAAGTCACCATCCATAGGCGGCAACGTGGGGCATAACTTATAAATTTTTTGAGTATCATGAATGGTAACCCAGGGTTTAATTCCTTTGTCGTCATGAAAAAATAAATTAACCGGTGCCATGAATAC
Organism: Paraglaciecola sp. L3A3; assembly: GCF_009796765.1. Classification (NCBI taxonomy): domain Bacteria; kingdom Pseudomonadati; phylum Pseudomonadota; class Gammaproteobacteria; order Alteromonadales; family Alteromonadaceae; genus Paraglaciecola; species Paraglaciecola sp. L3A3. Next base: position 1,902,265 of record NZ_CP047023.1, on the reverse strand, counting down.
TTTTACTGTTTCTCCATTAAGCTTAAAATGCAGACCTCGGCTTAGCAGCTCTCGAGTATAGTTGTTTTGGGGCTGTTGTATCATTTCACCTAAATCATAATCATCCACACCCAAAAAATTAAAAATTCCTGCCATGGTGTTATGCACGTTTGTATTTGACAACGAAGGAAAATCGATCAGTTTGATATTACTACTACCCTTGTAAAAGGTTCTGCATTGCATACCAGATTTAACTGTCGCAAAATGTTGCGGGTATTGTTCGAATAGCCCCTTCGCAGTAGGAGGAATTTTCCCCCACCCTAAAATACCAATTTCAGCACTTGCATTAATGTGATTGATCCAGCTTTTAACTTGTTCCATTGGGTTTCTCACCAAATGAAGAAGAGCATCTGTTTTGATGTTATTAAGCTTTGTTAACGCCCGTCTATTTTTTTTATCTAAAAACACTGGGCTATGAATAATAATCCCGTTTACCTTCTCAGAGTGGTCTGCTCCTTCTAAAAGTTTCGCAATATTTTCTTTAGGGTCAGCAAATATTCTTGCTGCTTCCTTAAATGAAGGTAAACAAATTTCAGGGTGGTTATTTATAAACCTGTTCATCGCTAACGTACCAACTCGGCCCATAGATACAACTTTAAATTTTTTACGCATATTCAGACAATTCACTTAATCATTAAGACAATACTAAAAAGGCATGTGCAACTTAAACACATCTTTTATTGCTTGTTAACGGTAATAAGACCCAAAAAATTAAACAACTTAACAGTCTGCCTAGCATGAAGCATGCCAGAACACAGTTCCTATATACTTTCCTTCAGAAATTAAGCTCATCACTATTCTTGACATAAATTGGGCATAAAATTACCGCTAAAAGTCCAATTGGGTGAAATTTTGCCGTTGATGTCTGGTTTTCAAGAAATTGAGAGTCGTCAAGAAATAGAAAATAGGCTTTAATATACTATCTGTAGGGTACTACATAGCCAATTATGGTTTTATTCTAAACTTTTGTTGTTTGGCATTTAGCTTGCTTTAGCTTAAAAAAAACCAATAACCAAGACAAACTTGAAAGTCACTTTGAAATTAGCCTGCTAATAAATTTTACATATAAGAATCATACCTATGTTTAGGATTATATACTGTATTTGAGTCAAAATGTTTGAAAATTACTAGGTAATAATCGAACATATTTTGTCTATATCAAAAAGCAGAAAATCTGTAATAACTGCTTTCAAAATCTAAATTAATAAAATTAATAAAAAAAAAACTAATTTTTAACTAATTACGGTCGATAAGTATTTGAGAGCAATGATACCCTACATTTTAGAGTGGTGCAGGGGCAGTAAGCATTTTATGAGTTAAGTTAAATTGACAGCTTACGGTGGTATTCTCTAGTTTTTCTAAAGATTTACTCATGAGAGCCGTTAAGGCTAATATGTAACCTTAGGGTTATATCATTGAAACCGTTAATTGATAAGCATCACAATGTAATGCTGTTACAATTAACTCAAATTTGTTAAATAGGAGTGTTGCTATGCAACCAAATAAAACAAAACTGGCGCTTCAAATCGGGGCTGTTGTATTAGGGGCAGCGTGCGCTTCTAATGTTTATGCCGATTCCTTCAACCTAACGGTAAATACAATTGCCGACGTAAGTATCGATGAAGTTACTCCCTTGGACTTCGGAACTTCGATCCTAACTGACGAATTAGTCTCTTGTAGATTAAGCGGCGAATTTCCGGCACCAGCCACAGTACTCTCTGATGGAACTTGGGCTGCTGGTTCTGGTTCAGACGCTCCTGGTGCATTGACAGGTGCAGGTTGTGTTACAGGAAACGCTGGTACTCCCGGATTATACACAGTAACTGGTGAGCCAACTCTCTCAGTTAATATCACCCTTAACTCTGAAGCTCAAACAGACAACTTTACGTTTTCTCCAGACAGCGCATGTGCAGTTGACTACGACAATGCTTCTACTGCGGCAAGTGGTGCCGAGCTATGCGGTGCACTAACGGTGGGCACTCCGTCAGCTGTTAACCTACCAGGCGCATCTGATGTTTTAGCGTTGACAGGGCCGGGAGCAGCAGCAGCAGGAGGAATCGGCTACTTTAGCGTCGGCGGCACCATATCTACACTAGCTGGGGGGCTTACCTCTGATACTCCCTACACTGCAACCTTTCTTGTGAATGTCATTTATTAATTGGTATTAATTTAAGATACAACACAATTATTTAGTATTTGGAGTTAAAGATGAAAAATAAAATATTTAAAATTGCGGCGGTAGCACTATTGCCCATAAGTGCGAGTACTTTTGCTGCTGATGCACAGTTTACTGGTACATTTTCGACTATTAAAAATGTATCCATTTCAGAAACCACGTCTATGGTCATTAATGGTCTGCATCCCGCAGCAACTTCGAAGTGTAACATGGCTCTGCCAAATGCTACTAATGCATTCCCTGGTGAAACTGTTATGAAAATTGCAAATGTAACTGCACCCTATACGCTAAATGCAGCTGCCGGTTCTGGCGCTATGTCGACTGACACTGCTGGTTGCTCGAGTGCAGTACCCGGTGTTGTGGGTATTTATGAAATCGATGGCGCAGAAGGTGCAAAAGTGAAGATTACATTGGAAGATTCAGCTTCCGCTGGTGGACTAATATTCACTGCAGCAGGTTGTGTAAGCGATTATGATGGTGATCCAGACGGCGACGTATGCACTGACGTTGATGCCAATGCTACAACTTCAGACATACAACTAGCGAGCGCTGGTGACCTAATAACAAGTGCAGGACAAGGTACTCCTGAAGTAGGTAAAGCTGTATTGGCACTAGGTGGTTCTGTTATAACATCAATCGGTTTGACGGCAGCCAAGCCCTATGTAGTGCCTTTTGATGTAGTAGTAACTTACTAATTAGTTGACTCTCAACGAATTGGTTTTTAGTATAAAGCCATGATAGTGGTATCACTATCATGGCTTTTTTAAGGAATAAAAATGTACATTACAAGTAAAAATAACAGATTATATTTAACCCTAGTGTTGAACTTGTTATTTCTCACGTCATTTACTAGCAATGCTATGAGTCTATCTACTTATAGAATTTATTTAGATAATGATAACAGTACGGCTTCATTTGTGATGTACAACAAATCAATAGTTGCGGAATCTTGCCAGTTAAGTTTAGTGCATAACGATTTTGATGAAACCGGTCAACTAACACAGCTAGATGACGATATTGTGCCTGAAAATTCGGCAAAACCTTGGATCCGTTTCTCGCCTAAAAATTTCACTGCTGATGGTCGGTCTCCACAAACAGTGCGTTTTACCCTAAGGCGTAAAGCTAACACCCAACCTGCTGAGTATCGTTCTTACTTAGAAGTATATTGTGACCAGGTAGAAGATACTACGCCAAAATCTGCGACGACTTCTGAATTACCTACAATTGGCGTCAAGCCACGATTAGTACAAAATGTGCCTATTGTTGTGCGTACCGGTAAACTAAACGCAGAAATTAGCTTTAGTAAAATGTCAATTGATAATAAATATGTTCATTTTACAGTTAACAGAAAGGGTGATCGTTCGGTGTACGGTGACATAGAGCTTGTTAATAAAAATAATGGCGAAGTATTAGGTTTTACTAGCAATAACTCTTTATATACAGAAACAACATCAACTTCCCACAAACTAGGATTCAAAAACATTCCTGTTGACCAGTTAGCATTGCGTTTTGTTGAAGATAAAAAATACGGCGGCACAATAACTCACCAACAAGATGTCATCATTGACTAGTCGCTCTTAAAAAAATCTGCTGATTATCTAGTTATATGGCATGAGATAGCCCTTATGTCATATGATAAAAACTGCAAATATCAATCCTATGAAATCTGCATATTTCTACTCTCCCTTCAGGTCAGACTTTAAAAACATTTCCTATGCTTAAGTAATTGGCATGAAAATCGCTTTGCAAAGAATTGAATGACAATACTTTGGCGCCGCGACTATTCATATGAAATTTTTTGTTTATTTTCTTCTGTTTATAATTATGACAATGAATTCTGTTTATCTACGTGCAGAATCATTACGTCAAGTACAGTTAGATGAAGAGCAAATTATACTAGTAGATGTGAGACTCAATAACACAACCATCACTCGTTCGATTGATGTTTATCAAATAAACGATAAGTTACTGGTAGCCATTGAACCTCTGTTCGACGGATTAAAAATACGTTATTCCATAACAGACAGTAGTTTAAGCATCTGGAAAAATGAACAGGTAATACCCTTTAACCTTGAGCAACAATCAAATGTTCCAAGTGACTTTTTGTGGGCAACCGATGGTTTTTACTTTTTTACCGAGTTAGCGTTAATCAAAAAACTTTTTCCCGCAAAAATGGAATTTTTAAATAGAACCCTCGAGTTAAAACTCACTACCGCTAAAGATGAGTTAGTATTTCCAGTGCAAAAGTTAGCACAACAAGCAACTCAACGAACCTTAAATCGTTTTACCGGCGATCGATATGAATTTAAACTGAATAAAGACCCTATTACTATTGCAGACCAGTATCGTTTATTCACCGTACCTCATGGAAGAGTGCTGCTTGCTGCAGAAACAGACAAAAATTCAACTGGTTTTAATGGTTCGGTGCAATTAGTTTCAGACCTGCTCTATCATTCAGCTAATTTAACTTTAAGTGATACCAACAATAGTGATCTAGCAGCTCGACTTGTATTAAGCCGATTCAAATCTGCACCCAATAAACCCATATTAGGTTTATACGATCAATATCAATTAGGAGATGTTAGCAGTGTTACTAATGGCATCAGTACCAATACTAGTGGAGGTATTGGATTTAAATTCGACAAGCTAGGTGCAGGGGACTATCGCCGCAGCAATCAAGCTATTAATCTACAAGAGATCGCTCCTCCAGGATGGGAGGCTGAATTGTTTAGAAATAATATTTTCTTAGCAGCAACTACAGTACCAAATGATGGGTTGTTAAATTTCGATGACGTAGAAGTAGAATATGGTCTCAATAACTATGAAATTAAACTCTATGGTCCTTATGGTGAAACCCAAGTGCGCAAAAAGTCACTAGACTTAACTAAAAATGCCTTAAACAAGGGCCAGTTCACTCATAGTTTTTACGCTTTAGACAGCAATCATAGATTAATCAACGATCAAAGTGATGCAGATTACAAATTAACCGACTATGGTGCTACATTTGGTTATGGCGTCACTGATAATTGGCAAATAGGCTTTGGCTTTGCTGGGATAGAGAACGAACAACAATTTTACAATATAACCAATGCTCTGACTTTTCCTGGTATGCTGTTTGAAAATGATCTTTCCGTAGACCAAGACGGAAACTACGCTCAGATAACCTCTTTGAAAGGCAGACTATTTTCTAGAGATTCTTATACATTAGAGTTTGAATCCTCTGACAATTTTACCAGTAATAGGATCAGCTCGCCTGGCAAGAATACGAGTATTAGTGGTGCATATTCAAGACCAACAGACTTTGCCAATATTAACTTTAGTGCAAGTTTTAGTGAAAGTGATTTACTAAAACGATCAAGTGTTGGTAACAGGATCTCAGGTAACATTGGGCAATTAATCATCAGACATGATTTAAATTATACGAGTATTACCACAGATAAATTGGAATCTAATTCGATAAGCGGCACTTTAGGCTTAAGCGGTAGTTTACCATATGATTTTAGGATTAGTGCAAATTTGCGTTATCAACCTGAAGAAGACGACATTATTTCAAAAGCATCTTCATTAATTTTACAACGAAATCTTCGAGATAGTTGGGACGGCTACCATAGTTTTAGTGTAAATTACCTACCCTTTGCTGAAAGTACAGCAAATTGGCGTGTAGGTCATAGAGCAGCTTGGCAAGCCGATGAATTTCAACTTAATGTGTCAACAAACTACGACGAATTTAATAAGTGGTCTTTCCAATTAGGCATACAACTATTCTTAGGTTACGACTATCAAAACAATAAATTTTTATTTAATAAAAACATTCAAAGTAATACCGCTACCCTTGATATACATACTTATCTAGATCGTCAGCTCAACGGTGTACCTGATCCACTAGATTACAACTTGGCCGATGTTGAGTTTTATGGCAGCCCTGAATGGGCATCGTTAACAAGTGGTCAGAACGGACGCACTGTTTTACCCGGTGTCACTGCGATTACTCCGTTTAGTTTCGTAGGAAAGTGGAAACAAGGCAGCAATACAATAAATAATGATTATTTGGTGTACACACACCCAGGCGCCTACATAGACGTAAACATGCCATTTGTGTTGTCTACCGATATAATAGGGTTTGTATTGAGAACACAAAATGGTCAAGAAGTTGGCATTCAAAATATTAGTATGGAATTAATAGATAGTGACGGTGAATTTTTACAAACAATAGAAACAGATCTTGATGGTTATTATGAATTTAATGGATTAAGTCCTGGAAAATTTACTATTCGAGTGACCGAATCTAACTTACGCGAACAAGGCTACACCTCACAAACCATTGGCTACTCTTTATTAACAGGTGGTCAAGGCGGATTCAGTGAATTACCCACTATTAAGCTTAGACGTGTAAATGACGATAGTGATCCTATGCAGCAAGCGATTGTTACCCATAGCTTGAATTCAAAAAATTCTGAACCTGTCATTTGGGATGAAGATCCTGAAAAACGACAAAATTACTTTACCCTACCAACCAAAGATAAGGTTATGGCAAAACATTCTCTTGCTCTGAGTAAACAAAATGAAAATAGTGCCCAAAGCCAAGAAAGTATTGCAATAAAGAAACCTGAGTCAGCGATTACAAAAACAGCAGCTACCGTACCCCAAAAATTCTCTTTTTTGCAGAACCAGAAGACGGAAAACGGTTTACCTAGCCTTTCAGTAAGTACCTTGCCAGAACGTGACTTTGAACCTGCTCCATCTTCCTTAGAAGATACATTTAGCAGCGAAACAGCAGGCAAAGCAGTTGAACCAATTCTAGAATCAATTGAGCCTATTGCGTTGAATGGTACAATCGAAAAACAATATCAAGATTCATCGAACTCTGCACCAACACTAGCCGGCGACTTTATTATTCAATTGGGTGCATACACCAGCGAACAAGTCGCACAAAACGTTATAAAACGCTTAAATAGCGCTAAATTACCAGCTCAAAATTTTGACTTAACTTCGAATGACATTAATACCCTGCTGCGTTTATCCTATGGCCATTTCGAATCAATGCAGGAAGCCCTAACATTCGCTAATCAAAATATCGGACAAGAACAAACATACTTTGTTCGTAAAGAGTTCAAAAATGCTAAAAAAGCCATGGTTAAAACCAAATCGTCTATCTCTGAAAGAATAAACACAAAAAAATCAGGCTGGGTAATTCAATTTTACGCATCGAATACGGCAATAACCTCAGCGAATTTACCGATTCAATATAACAAGATTAGCAATGCCCAAACCGCTACCAAGACTATGGATGATGGAAGAACACTTTATTGTTTAATAAGTCAGGTATACCCAGGCAAAAAGAGCGCAAATAATGCTCTAGCGACGTCTGGCGTAACTGGATGGGTAACATCAAGTAGTGCTTTTAGAAATATTGCTAGTTTCTAGGAATTCTGAATGATAACGCAAGATAAATTAGAGCAGTCAATTTGACTAGAAAGTTGTGTTAAATGAACCAAGTATGGGAAAATTAGAATGTGTAAGTATATTTTTGGTATTAGTTTTTACTTGAATCTTACGTTGATGAGTTTCAATGTTTTAGCTATTACCCCTACTTTTAATTTAGTCCAAGAAATTAACTTTGGAAAACTAACCCTAAGTACTGGCAGTTGCCGAATGCTTCCTGCTGATGGTCGAATCATCGCGTTTGAAGGCACCTTTTTGTGCGATTTACCAAGTGAAGGGAGACAAGTTGGCAAGTACACCATCATAGCCAATCCCAACAAACAAGTGCAGGTTAGATTTAAACGAATATTAGACGATGACAATGGCTATCGCTTTAATCCAAGAATGCACCTTATAAGCGACGTTAGTCAAAAAGTTATCTTCGATACTACTGAATATGTACAAATCAATAGTGGAGATTCTGGCATCATTAATATTGATGTTGGAGGCGATTTAACAGTGTATGAGCTCATACCTCCTGGGCAAACTATTAATTTTGTTTTCGATGATGCCATTGCTTGGAATGAACTACCTTAATATGTCACATTTATTCTTCAACCTAACGTTAATAAGAGCTCAGTACCTAATAAAAATTAAGGTGTTGGATTATAGCATTATATCTCTTTTGGCTGTGCTAATGTTGATGAGCGCATGTTCAAGCCAGATCAAAAGTGCTGGAGAAAAACATCAAATTGCTGCTGAAAAATGGAAAGCATTGTCAAATTATACCTCAAGCGAACTACCTAATTTAGGCTATACCATAACGGCCAAGCTAGGTATTAAAAAGATAGAAAATCAGCCTGAACTAGACTTCAGTCAAATTAGATTAGCGACACAAGCTGACCAGCAAAGTATAGATTTGTTGAAGCCTAACTTTGAAGATAAATATATTTGCATTCCTGTGTGTTACCAATTTACCGAGTACGATACAATTTTCGAATCACAAGGCCGAACAATACTAGACCGTTATTTAAATCAAGAAGAATATAGACTATTTAGCTTTTATGCTGAGATGTTTGTATTAAATGATGCATTAGTGGCAATGCACCGAGAAAACCCGTCCTTACTGCCATATTATTTAAACTTTCTAACGATGGTTCAACAGAACATTACAAGCCTCTCAGAACTAACTGATTTTTTGAATGAATACCTATCTTTGGAATCATATAAAGCTTTTATAAACGACCCTCAGGCACAATATAAAAGCTTAGCAGTTGCTTCTCTTGCGAATGAAAACCAGAATTTAAATAATACTTATTTAGCGAAAGAAGCTGATACCGGTTGGAACAAAGAGTCGCCAACGCCGGATAATAATTGGGATATGTCCGATTATATGCCTGAACTGCAAACTTGGCGAATACCTAAAGTACGCAGTGCTGTTTATTCAACTTGGAGTAACGTTAAGGGGATTCCTTTACATGTCGGCGAAATGGTCTGCAGTTACACTGAAAATTATTTTGGTCTGGTAACAGCAATATCAGACATAACAGTCGATATTTTTGTTCAAGGACAGGTCAAAAATATTAGCGATCGCATATTTACAAATTACGCTCCCGGCATTTTGTTTGAACCCAATGAAAACATAGAGTTCTTTCCAATGACCGAAAATATGTCGTTTTCAACGAGTGATGTTGCACCCTGCGCCATTCGTTAGCTATTTAAGGCAATTTATGATGAAGTTACATTAACAATTTATTCTGATATGTAACTTCATTTTCGCGGTTATCTTTCTGCCTTAATAATTAAATTTATCGATATAATACTTAAGATCTTGGTACTCTGCCTCCAAGTAACCTTCGTAGTGCTTCCATTTATATAAAGACCCTTTGTATATGCCCTCTGTCACCTGATCTCGAGAAGGTGTATTGATAATTTTCGTTTTTGCATGTGCATTAAATGTCAAATAATCATCACTACTATTAGAAATATCTAAAAATGCCAACAGTGACTCTACTTCTGATTTAAAATTTTCAACCAAATTTTCATACTTAATAAAATGTACGTTTAAATCAAAATATTTATCGCACCGTTCAAAATGTTGTAAAACATCGATATATTTTTTTGTAATTTTTTCCAATGTACTTAAGAACGTCATCTCTGCATTAAATTCGGTACTAAATAATAAATTTTGTTGCCAAGTACTAATCAAACAATCTAAAGGATGGCGCACAGAGAAAATGAATTTAGCCTTAGGGAATAGAAGGAGTATCAAAGGAATATGTTGGGTATTTAAAGGCATTTTATCAATAATTAAATGATTGCCTAGATCAACAGAGTGGCTCGTGATTTTATCGACACCATCATAATATACTTGTCTTAAAACCTGTATCTCTTCTGAGGTTAGCTCTGCTAATTGTTGAGGGTAAGATTTGCCAAATCGCTTATACATTTCCTTAATAACAATGAAAATAGTTGGACGTTCACTCAAAACGGTGAGAGTAGATTGTGTATCTAAAACAGTATCAAGTAAGGTAGTTCCGGAACGAGGAAAGCCAAGTAGGAATGTTGGGGAATATATTTCAGTTTCTGCTGATTTTGTTTGATGAAGATTCTTAAGAACCTGAAAATCAACGTTTTGATAAAGCAAAGGATAATCAGCAATGTAGATATTATTCGTTTGTTGCACTTTAATATTGTCGTTTTCTTTATATTTTGAGGCTTCGGTAAAACTAGAAAATGCTTGAGAATAATCTTTTGTTTTGTCATACGCTCTTCCTTTTAAATATAAAACATAGGCTGGGTTAGCCTCAAAAACCTGTTGTTTAATATTATTCAAAATTGACAGCGTTTTCTCATATTCCTTGTTATTAAATGCAAGATTAGCTACAGCTGGTTCGTAAAAAATATAATTGTCTTTGGAAATGCGAGAATTATCTAAAACTTCTTTTGCTAGAGCATATTCAGAAACATTGACACATGCATTGAATAGTCTTATCTGTTGCTCAAGATCTAATAAAGCTAAATCATTCTTTAACGCTTGAATCTGTTCGTCGGCTACTTTTTTATTTAAGCTTGATATAGCCGTATCCAATAAAATGAAATGTGTGGGAATGCGAAATACCTCCCACGTTAGAGTAATATTTGCTAACTCTTCAAATTTTTTAGCATACCCTCCGTGACGACTCAACAGATAAAGTAATTTAAACCAAATTGTTTTATGCTCTTGTTTGATATCAAGATTAATCACATTACTAAAAGCATTCAAAGCATTATCAAGGTTGTCCAAAACTAAAAAGCATTCCCCTAATATAATATTTATTTGTATAATTTCTGCTTTCTGCAAACTTTTGTTTTGCAGTAATTTACTCGCTAATACCAATACATAATTAATATTTTCTATGGTGCGGTTGACTCTACCAAACTCAAAATTCACCAACAGATCGTAAAATGATTTATCAAATGGTAATTGGGATGAATCATCTAGCCCATTTGCCACTTTAAATTTATTCAATAATTCTAGCGCTTGCTTTAGGTCTTTTTGGTTAAATGCTTTGCATGATTGATTGTAAAGCTCCAAATCTAATTTACTTTCCATTTTATTTTCTTCTTTATTTGTTTTATAAATATCGTTGATACTTGTGTTACTTAATCTATTTCTAAGCTATTTTTGTGCCATCCTCTTAGTGAAATTACATTTAGTTTTATTAGGTTACTCCTGATATTTTCCGTTTGAACAGCATTTAGAAATTTGTAATTCCATATGAGTGCATTTACAGAGATAAAATTTTCAAGACAGAGGCAGCGAAAACTTACTGTCAATAATTTGTCAGCCTATCAAACTAATCAGTTTCATTATTTATATGCTGCAAAAAACAAAGAATTGACCTCACACTACTAAAATCGTTATGGTTAGTTATCTATTTTAAGCAGGCAAAGCGGTTGATACGAAAAACATTATTATTGAACGGATTATTATTAGTGGTGGCTTGTTCCTCTCAGCAAACTGCTCCTACTCCTCAGCTAAATCAACATAAAATTCCGGCTGCTGATACAAACTTATCGAATAAAACACTCTTGTCTTATGTTCGTGCTTATTTACTGATTGGCAATATTGATAAAGCCCAACAAAACTTCAATAAACTAAAAAATCCAGAGCAATCAACTGACTTTGCGTTAGTCCAAGCCGAACTTTATGCAGCCAAAGGAAATAGTGTTGCCGCTCAACAGGCCTTTTTAATGGCGCTGGATAATAAACAATTTGAACCACAGTTAAACCAACAACTGGTATCTGAAAATTTACTCGATTACTTCTGCGTTGAGAAAAAATGGCCTGCATTACAAGGGTATGGTGAGGCAGTAATAATCAGCCCCCGCTCTTCGACTGCAGATGATCCATCAACGCCTTCAGCCCCTACCCTACAAAGTAACGTGTTAACGCAAATTGGTTTGTGTTTTTTTAATGCCAAGCGTTTAGATGATGCTAGATATTGGCTAGAAAAACTCGACAATACTCAGTCACATGAGCCTTTAGTTTACTTAGCCTTAGCTTACCTCAAGGTAAGCCAGCAAAAGTTTTCTGCAGCGCAAGAGCTAATGACTAAGTATGAAAGTACAAAAGTGACAATTGATGCAAAAACATTGTGGACGGCAATCGAAGTTTACATAGCGCTAAATCAATCAGACCAAGTCACTAAAATAGGTAATCACTTATATTCATTATTCCCTAACAATGAATATACCCGCAAATATATAATTTTGACCAAACGTGAACAAAGACGAGCCCTAGCATTAAATCAATTACGTGCCGCTGAGACTGCTGAGACTAAACCCCAACAAACAGTGCCTCAAGTTCTTAAAACAACAGTTCAAACAACGAATAAAACTAATCATTCCGAGAATACAAACACTATTCTCCTTGCCCCTCCTCGCCTGCATATCATGCAAAAAGGCGAAACTATGTATCAATTGTCTAAAAAGTACGGCGTTTTAGTTGCTGATCTATTGCAATGGAATCCAAGTTTAAAAGTAGACAACATTCCTTTAGGCACGGCTATCAATGTATCTAAACAATAATTTTGTCTTTGCATAGGAGTTAATAGTTTAAATGTAAATTATTCGTAATTTTATATACAGGTCTCTTTATTTACATATACAATCACACTTTGTAAATTGTTAACCATGAGAGAATTAAGTGTGAATAGACTGTTACTCATTGCCATTAGTTTACTGATCAATACATACAGTATTAATGCCCTAGCCAATCATCATGGCGATAAAAATGCCATACAAAAACCCAATGTCATCGTTTTGTTGTCAGATGATCAAGGTTATGGAGATTTTTCAGTAACGGGTAATCCAATAGTCAAAACGCCTAATTTAGACAAACTCGCTACTGACGGTATTCAATTAACAGACTTTCATGTAGATCCCACTTGTTCGCCTTCCCGTGCCGGTTTAATGACAGGTAGATATTCGAGTCGAGTTGGTGTGTGGCTAACCTTTGCCGGTCGTAATCATTTATATAAAGAAGAAATGACCATGGCAGATGTATTTAAACATAATGACTATGCCACAGGCATTTTTGGCAAATGGCATTTAGGCGACAACTACCCTTTTAGACCTACAGATAGAGGGTTTGATAAGTCATTTATTCATGGTGGTGGTGTAGCCGGTGAAACACCAGATTACTGGGGTAACGACTATTTTGACGACACTTACTTTGAAAATGGTGTACCAGTTAAAACTCAAGGTTACACAACAGATGTGTGGTTTGAGCAAGCTCAAAAATTTATTAGCCAAAGCCAGTCTGAGCAAAAACCATTCTTTATCTACTTGGCGGCTAATACGCCCCATGGCCCTTTTAACGTTGAGGAAAAATTATTTAAACCTTATTTAGAGCAAGGTGTACCAGAAAGCCGCGCCAGATTTTATGGCATGATCACAACTGTAGATAAAAATGTCGGTAAATTAAGAGACTACTTACAGCAAAATGGTTTGGCTGAAAACACCCTAATTTTGTATATGACAGACAATGGCACCAGTAAAGGTTATGAAGGACCTAAGAATGGCCTGCCAGTTACAGGTTACAATGCCAATATGCGTGGCAGTAAAACCTCTGCCTACGAAGGCGGGCATCGCGCCGCATCGTTTTGGTATTGGCCAAAAGGTGGCTTTACTGGCAATCAAACTCGGCAACAACTCACCGCACAAATTGATGTGCTACCTACCCTGATCGATTTATTAAAGCTACAACTCCCAAAAACCGTAGACTTTGATGGTAGTAGCCTAGCGCCTATTTTAAACGACAATCAACATAATTTAGCCCAGCGTAAAATGGTGATCCACAATCAAGCAGCGTTTGGTAAACCTCTTGGTGATGGCGCATTGGTTAAAGATAAAGACTATGTAGTTCTACAAGATAAATGGCGCTTAGTAGGTAAAAAATTATTTAACCTAGAAAGTGACCGAACACAAAGTAAAAACCTAGCGCAGCAGTACCCTAAAAAAGCCGCTGAATTACAAACCTTTTATCAAGATTGGTGGGCAGATGTGACGCAATATCAACGTTTGTCTCCCACAATCATTAATCCAGCCAAACAAGCTGAAGTCACTTTAACCTCACAAGCATGGTCAGGAGATATCGCCACTTACGACCAATCACATGTACGAGCAGGTATTCGTAATCGTGGAGCTTGGTATATTGATGTTGAAGTAGCGGGAAATTATCAAGTAGAGTTCAGCCGTTGGCCAAAAGAATCAGCTTTGAGTTTTGGTGATCTGTATCAAAAAGACCTTAGCGACAAAAGGTTAGATCAAAATTTCAACTTATATAAACTTCACAGCCAAGCCATTAAGGTTAAGTCTGTAGAACTAATATTAGATCAGCAAAAAACATTACTAAATATATCCCAACAACAAAAAGTGGCTACATTTAACGTCAATCTAAGCAAAGGTTTACACAAAATAGAAGGCTTATTGCATACTCATGGCGAAGATTTAAGCGCTTATTATATGTATTTAAAAGCCAGTAAATAAAACTTCTCAGACCTATACACATTAAAAATATATAGGTCGTGTTTAATTCAGCAATCTTTATTTAAAACTTAAAATACGCTCAGCTGTGTATTCATTGGTGATCAAGCCGTTGATTAATTGCGACCGTAACGCGCCTAAAATAGCATGTACTTTGTCTTCACCAGCAGCAATAGCACAAACTAACTTTTCAGAGCCGATTTTTAACGGCGTACTTGCCACTCGGTCATTTACCGCACAGTCTAATAACTGACCATTTTGATCAAACACCCAACTGATTATTTCGCCTACGGCGCCTTTATCAAGTAACTCGTCTAATTCTTCTTTGGTAATAAATCCATCTAGATGCAAAGGTGAATTCGCCCCTAAATTCCCTACCCCAACAAAGGTGACATCGGCTTGCGCCGCTAGTTTTAAATTATTTGCTACATAAAATTGACTGTGTAATTGCTCTTTTTCTTCTTTGCTACGGGGAAGCACAGGTAAAGGCATAGGGTAATGTTTAGCATTAATGTGTTCAGCCATACTCACCACCACATTATAAGGTGATGCAGAGCCGTCACTTGCCATATTACCAAGCAAAGCCACCACCTGATGTTGAGCACAATTTAATAGCGCCAATTCTTCGACACAAGCACGTAACACTCGACCTGTGCCCATAGCTAATACTTTTGGTTCAGTAGATTTCAAATGTCTTTCTATTTCACTGGCTCCAGCTTGAGCTAGGCCCACAGTAGATTTAGGATCTTCACCAACACTTGGCACTACTGTACAGTCTTGTAAGTTAAAGCGCTCTTTCAGTTGTTGTTTTAAATCCATACATTTAGCAATGGGATGTTCAAGCCTAACTTTAATTAACCCCTCGCTGACCGATAAAGCCACCATACGTTGCGCCGACTGTCGCGAAATATTTAATTTTTTGGCGATTTCATCTTGCGTATCACCGGCCACATAATATAACCAACCCGCACGGGCCGCATCATCTAGTTTTCTGTCTTCTGATTTCGATAACTTTGCCACGCATCCCCCTATATATTTTTATTAATGACTTAATGCTGGCAGTAAGTCATACAATTGCTGCCAATGCTTAATGGTTTTTATGTCATCTTGATGAGTTTGATTAATCAGGTGACTAGCGCCTGCATATCTGATCACAGAAATATTAGCCGCTATAGCGCCTTGGATCCCTGCTTGCGAATCTTCAATCACCAAACACCGCTCTGCTGGCACCCCCATTTTAGCGGCAGCATGCACAAATAAATCAGGCGCAGGTTTACCATTTTTCACTTCTGATGCGGTAAATACATGTCCGGAAAAGTAACGGTCTAAACCTGTAACATTGAGCGCATTACCCACCTTGGCTGGACTGCTACTGGTAGCCACACAAGACTTTACTTTTAACTTATCTAACATTTTTTCTAATTCAATAGTGGGTTGCAATTCAACAGCAAACACCTCTTTTAACGCCGCTCTGTAAGCTAAACGAAAATCATCCGTTAAGGTAACAGCAAAATCAGCTAATACTTTTGCCGTCACATGTTCAAAGTTATAACCGAGAAAGTTTTTGTCAAAATAATCAGCAGATACGTCAGCTCCGACATCTTTGAGCATTTTTAACAACACACGTTTACTCAAGTACTCACTATCAATTAACACACCATCACAATCAAAAATCACTAAATCGATAGGATGAGAAAATGCAGAAGAACCACCTACAGCCATGTTATTAAGCCTATTAGAGTTTACTTTCTAGATACAATTTACTATTGGGCTCGCTCTTTTAGGTAAAGCGCACTAAGCCATAATATAAAATTGTTATGAGAGAATATTATTTTTAATCAAGAGCTTAATTAAAACATACATTTGCAAAAATGTTGAGGTACTAAATATCAAAGAACCACTGAACATTTACAGACTTTGGCTTTATGGATAATTTCATAAAGCCAAAGTCTGTGGTAAAAGTGTAACCAATTACCATCAAGTTTATTTTGTAGTAATCGTCAAGCCCGCTTTATCAAAATGTAAAATTTTGTTATCAGCAGCACTTAGATAAATATTATCGCCGTATTGTAAGGCACATTCGCCATCAGCTTTAACAGTCAAAGTATCAGCACCATCTATATGTACATGTAAGAATGTCTCTGAACCTAAGTGTTCAACGACTCCCACTTTGCCTTGCCACATACCACTTTCGGTAGATATTTGTAGGTGTTCTGGACGAATACCTATACTACAAGTCTTATCATTGCCTGTTGGTTGCACATCAATAAAATTCATTTTAGGTGAGCCAATAAATCCAGCCACAAAGCGGTTTACCGGATTGTTATATAGCTCTAAAGGTGTGCCCACTTGCTCAATTATACCTGCGTTAAATACCGCAATACGATCTGCCATAGTCATGGCTTCAACTTGATCATGGGTCACATAAACCATTGTTGTAGCTAAACTTTTATGCAATTCAGAAATCTCTAAACGCATGTTCACTCTTAAAGATGCATCTAAATTAGAAAGCGGTTCATCAAATAAAAATGCAGATGGCTGACGCACAATAGCGCGACCAATAGCCACCCGTTGACGTTGTCCACCAGATAATTGGCCTGGTTTACGATCTAAGTAATCATTTAAATTTAATATTTTTGCCGCATTAGCAATTTTCTCTTCGATAACTTCAGCACTGACTTTGGCTCGTTTTAACGGAAAAGCAATATTATTACGTACCGTCATATGAGGATATAAAGCATAAGATTGAAACACCATAGCTAAGCCTCTCTTGGCTGGCGGTGTATCTGTAGCATCGGCTCCGTCAATTTCGATATTACCGCTAGTCGTGTCTTCAAGACCAGCTATCATACGCAATAAGGTAGATTTACCACATCCAGAAGGACCAACAAATACAATAAATTCACCGTCTTTAATTTCTAAATCAATCGGCTTAATTACATTTACGTCACCGAAACTTTTTGTCACTTTTTTTAGTGTGATACTGCCCATTTTGAATTCTCCTATTTAACCGCGCCGAAACTTAATCCGCGAACTAATTGTTTTTGACTAAACCAACCAAGTATTAAAATTGGCACTATGGCCATTGCTGATGCAGCAGACAACTTGGCGTAAAATAACCCTTCTGGACTAGAATAACTGGCAATAAATGCGGTCAATGGGGCAGCATTTGCGGCGGTTAAAATCAGCGTCCAAAAAGCTTCATTCCAAGCTAAAATAACATTTAATAACAAAGTAGAAGCAATGCCTGGCAAAGCGATAGGTAATAACACATGAAAAATCTCTTCTGTTATATTTGCCCCATCCATACGTGATGCTTCCAATATTTCATTAGGTATCTCTCTAAAGTAGGTATATAGCATCCAAACCATTATGGGTAAGTTGATCAAGGTCATCACTATCACCAGTCCCAATTTTGTATCTAACAATCCAAAGTCACGAAACAATAAATAGATTGGGATAAGCACTCCTACTGGTGGCAACATTTTTGTCGATAACATCCACATCAATAAGTTTTTTGTTCTTTTAGTCTGCACAAAAGCCATAGACCAAGCTGCAGGTATAGCGATTAATAAACCCAATAAACTAGAACCTACTGAAATAACGATAGAGTTCCAAAAATGACTAAAATAAGGTGACCTTGCTAGTACATCTTGGTAATTCTCCAAGGTCCAGTCGAACATAAATAAGCTCGGACTGGATGATATTGCTTCAGCTTCAGTTTTAAAGCTGGTCAATAACGTCCATAAAATGGGGAAAAATATCAAACCACTGATGGTCCAAGCTAAAAAGGTATAGATAAGTTTTGAGCGATTACTATTATTTAACGCCATGATTTAGCCCTCTAAGTTTTTGCCAATTAAGCGCATTAAGAAAATAGCGACTATGTTGGCAATTATCACTGCCACAATACCACCGGCTGATCCACCACCTACATCAAACTGCAACAAGGATTGGGTGTATATAAGGTAAGTAATATTGGTGGATTCATATCCTGGTCCACCACTAGTGGTGACCAATATTTCAGCAAAAATTGACAGTAAAAAGATTGTTTCTATCAAGATCACTGCGGTAATCGCACGAGATAAATGAGGAAGAACAATATAAACAAACTTACTGATAGGCCCTGCCCCGTCTAGATCAGCGGCTTCAAGTTGTTCTCTATCAAGAGATTGAATAGCAGTCAGTAGTATTAATGCTGCAAAGGGTAACCACTGCCATGACACAATAATGATAATGGATAACAAAGGTATCTGAGCAAAGAAGTCAACTGGCGCAACGCCAATCCAATTGGCAAAATGCGCAAATAAGCCATTAACAGGATTCATCAGCATATTTTTCCACACTAATGCAGAAACCGTAGGCATTACAAAGAATGGTGCTAAAACCATGATACGAACATAGTTTCGACCCCATATAGCTTGATCGAGCAATATGGCTAAACCAATTCCCCCACCAAGAGTAATAATCAACACCCCGCCAACCAGTAATAGAGTATTAAAAAATGATGCAAAAAATGCCGGATCGGTTAAAAAGAATTCATAGTTTAAAAAGCCAATAAATTCTTCAGTACCCGGGCTTAACAAATTGTAGTCTAAGAAAGAAAAATACAATGTCATACATAGTGGAACTAACATCCAAATCAACAATAATGAAACGGATGGGATCAACATTAGTCTGGCGAGTGAACGGGAGTTGGTAGTTGCCATAACCTAGACCTTCTATAAGTGAAGTTAAAGGTAAGTGCTGAGCACTTACCCACCAATTAAAAATTAACTATTTAGGATATCGAGCTTTGCGCATTGCACGCTCAACTAAACGTTGTGAGCTCTGTAAAGACTGTTTAACCGTCATTTGCCCAGTAAGTGCTGCTGCAAACTGTTGCCCTACTGCAGTACCAATTCCTTGGAATTCAGGGATAGCCACAAATTGAACGCCCACATAAGGAACAGGTTTAACTGTTGGGTTAACCGGATCGGCTGATTGAATAGAATCTAGAGTAATTTGCGCAAAAGGCGCAGCTTTCATGTATTCAGAATTGTTGTACAAAGAAGCTCGTGTACCTGGAGGCACTTTTGCCCACCCTTTTTTCGAAGCGACTAAAGCAGAATATTCTTTAGATGTTGCCCAGCTGATGAATTTCATTGCAGCATCTGACTTTTTGCTGCTAGATGGAATAGCTAATGTCCAAGCCCACAACCAATTTCCACGTTTACCAAGACCATTATCTGGAGCCAAAGCAAAACCGACTTTATCTGCTACTTCAGAATCTTTTTCGTTAGTAACAAAAGCACCTGCAACAGTTGCATCAATCCACATACCACACTTACCGGTTTGGAATAATGCTAAGTTTTCGTTAAAACCATTAGCAGATGAGCCAGGAGGGCCATACTTATTCATGATATTGACGTAATATTGCAGCGTATCGTGCCACTCTTTAGTATCAAACTGAGGTTTCCAATTTTCATCAAACCAACGTGCACCAAATGAATTTGACATAGCTGTGATTAAGGCAATATTTTCGCCCCAACCTGCTTTACCACGTAAACATATTCCGTAGATACCAGCATTTTTGTCGGTCATTGCTTCTGCTGCTTTAAGAATAAAGTCCCAGCTTGGTGCTTTTGGCATGTCTAAACCGGCTTTTTTAATAAGGTCCGTACGGTACATAACCATAGAACTTTCACCATAAAACGGAGCAGCAAATAAATTTTTATTTACCGACAAACCATCTTTTATCGCCGGTAAAAGATCATCCATATCGTAAGATGCACCAAGGTTGTCTAATTCTTGTAACCAGCCTTGTTTAGCCCAAATTGGTACTTCATATGTACCTATGGTCATCACATCATACTGACCGCCTTTAGTAGCAACATCAGTAGTAACACGTTGACGTAAAATATTTTCTTCAAGTGTGACCCATTTAAGTTCTATATCAGGGTTTTTCTTTTCAAAATCACCGCTAAGTTCTTTCATAGTGATCATGTCACCGTTATTAACTGTGGCAATAGTAATAGTTTCTGCGATGACTGTTGCACTCATTGACAGAGCTGCACATGCCATTATTGTTAATTTATTCAACATTGGGTATTCCCCTTATTATTCAAAATTAATGTCTCACCTAACTAAGATGAGACTGTTTTGCTAATTTATTCTTGGTAAAACTAAAGCGACTAATGTTTTTAGAATTTAACAGAAATCTCAGAAGTGAAACCGTCAAAACCAGTACCTATTTGACCACCAGAGTTAACACCTTCATCTTGATCAACATATTCAAACTTCAAAAGCGTTTTGTCATTGAACCAATAACCAGCTGCCAGCTGAATTCGCTCAACCTTGTTGTCAATTTGTGCAATTAAATCAGAAGTATTTTCAGCTTCTTGATAACGGGCCGCTAGATAAAATTTGCCAGGAATAATGTAGTGTTGTGCTTCAATATTCCAATAATCAACCGACGACTCACCTTTAATCACAGTACTTGAATCGAAAGTAGTCCCTGTAAGATCAGCCGCACCATTCGCATCACCTAAGTATGTAACGCCAGCTACTGCGTTACCGTCAGCATCTGCAAAGGTATAATCATCACTAGACTGACCAATCATGAAAATCACACTGGTATCAGCGTTAGGCTGATAAGCTAAATTTAACTGCATAATTGATTGCTCAAGACCAGGCATAATGCCAACATGTGTATCACGTTCACTCGAAGCTGAAGCAGAGAAGTTATAGTTTTCACCATCACCAAAACGATAATTAGTGGTTGTTAAACCAGCTAAACTTGCAACACCATTACCATCAAAGCGTAGTTGATCGCCTTGGTTGGCTTGGAATAACTTCATACTGGCTTTAAAACCGCCAGCAAATTCAAGAGTACCTTCAAGTCTATAGTTAAAGCCTCTGTCTTCTTGGAAGGCCTCACCAAAACTTGAGGTAGTCATATGAGCAGCAATATTGTAGGCACGGATAGGACCGTTACTTAATGATTTGCTATAACTTAGCTGCGCACCATTTTCTGCGGTTGCGTAATCTGTTATGCCATTACCAATAAGTGCATTACCTTGGTTGTCAGCGCCGTCTTGAAAACCTTTAAAATTGAACGGAGCAGCACCAATGTTACCCAAACGGAGTGTTAGGTTAGAGTCGTCGCTCGCCATGCCAGAAAGCCCTAAGAGTTCAAATTCAATACCTGCAAAATCTTGGTGGAATGAGAAATCTCGATCACCGTTATTACCAAAGTCATTCGGCTCTTCGGCAATGTCTACATCGGCAGTGATATATTCATTGATGTGGAACTTAAATTGTAGGTTCAACCTCATTCGACCAAAACCTGAAGACTGCTCTTCGTCCGCAGGTCGAAACGCACCATCTTTCGCTTGAATAGCTTGGTAATTTTGCAGCGCTAAAAAGTTAATTTCAGCTAGACCATCAAGGAATTCTGCAGATTGAACATGAGCTGGGGCTGATGCAGCCATAACTGCAGCGGCGAGCAAACCAAGCTTGCCAAACCTAGATACTGATCTATTGCGGTCATTTGAATTAGAGATAGTAAGTGCGTTTTTGTCTGCTGACAAAGTATGTGTGTTTTGTATATTTTTCAACATGGTTGACTCTCTATATGTGTGTGAATAGGTTAATGAAATCCATTCTGCTGAACATTTTTCAATCAATTAAACTTTATTTTTATACCAACACCAGAAAGGCATATAACAAATTTAATGAAGTTCAATCCCTTGCTTGGTCATTTGCTCAACTCGTGAGCATATTCCCTGATAGATAATAAACAGTCAACCATTTTATTTACAAAACACATCACATTTATCAACAAAAATAAAAATCAACTTTAAATACAACAACTTGTATTGTTAATTAAATTTACATTAAATGATGTATTGTTAAAAAACATGATTGGAATTGGTTGGCCTAATAATAGTCTAAGATTATATTTTTGCAGAATGACAGCTAATTAAAATTTACAAAAAGTGTGGTTTAAGCCTGAAAATGTAAAATTGATAGCAGTAATGAGTGATTAATTTTGATGGAATAGCTCGAACTTCGGCTAGTTAAAAACAAGTGAGAAAGATCGTTGAATCAAACGAAATAAAGCAATTCTGTAATGAGAGTTATTACTGAAGAACAATAGAAAACCTGAATACTGGATAAGCCGAACCTCTCGATAACGCTCTTTTTGTGCCTAGCCGCGTTGGATGAGAGTCTAGCAATAACACGTTATTACGTACGACAATCCGCCTTGCTATACACAAAAATTTCGTCACCGAGTAAGCATTCAGATGAGGTGATTTGGGTGAACGTCATTAAGCTATTGATTGTAATGATAAATTCAGATTAGACGATATTTCTTATCCAGAACTCAGGTTAGATAATATAAAGTTAAAATAAAATGTGGATGCCCCTAAAAGCTAGGAACAACGTTATGGAATCTAAACTGGGTACCAGGATTAGCAATTAACTCTGCTTCTTTTTCACCAATAACTTTAGCTCTCTGGCTAATATCGTCAGCAGAAATAGTCTAAGCTAACGATAAATCATCTTGAAAATGCTTGCCTCAGAACATAACAATTTGCGAAGCTTTTTAGCTCACTAAAGTCAACATTGAACAAACAAAAAACATAGAAGAATTTACCTAGACAAATGATTAGTGGGATATGGTAAAATTTAGTCCTCAATTTCTATTTTAATAGTTGTAATTCGATTGCCTTACTCTGAATTATTAAAACCAATAAAATCTTTTCTTAAATGTGAAACTCCTGATGAGTGGGTTGCAGAAGCGATTAAACCCGAAAATTTCACAATGCTACTTTTAGATCACTTGATATGTGAGTTGAAAGCATCTCAGAGTGCGATGTTTCTTATCCGTAAATATGCTGTTGATAAACAAAGTGGAGATGCTTTATTGGAATGGTTAAACCCGTTTGAAACATATATTTATAAAAGAGAAGGTAACTGGCGTGATCTTGCCGCTAAGAACAAACTTACTAAATCAGTAGTACCTAAATCCAACTCACCTTATGGGCAAGACTTAATTGATAAAATGGTGTTATTGATCAAAGAAGAATTACATCATTTTTATCAGGTATTAGAGATGATGGATCATTACACCATTGAATATAAAAGTATTACACCATCACGTTATGCTAAAGGCATGCTAAAACATGTTAAAACTCACGAGCCAAACACCTTAATAGATAAACTTATATGTGGTGCTTATATTGAAGCCCGCTCTTGTGAACGTTTTGCGAAATTAGCCCCACATGTTGATAAAAAATTAGGCGATTTTTATATTTCTCTTTTAAGATCTGAAGCTCGTCACTATCAAGATTACCTTACCCTTGCCGAAGAGATAGCTGGTCAAGATATAACAGAACGTATAGCATATTTTGGTGAGGCGGAGGCGGAGCTTATTTCTTCACCTGATGCTGATTTTAAGTTTCATAGCGGAATACCTCTCATCGTAAAAAAAGCCGGTTAGTGCTGGCTTAAGAATGTATAACATTTTGCTTCGAACTGAGATAACAGAATCGGCCGCAAACAACCGAGTTTAAAACAGACCCAACTGTTTGGCGTCTTGTTCATTGAGATCAAGCTCGACTAGTTGGTTCTGCACATAGCTTTAACCAATTGTATTACTTGGCTAGGAGCCAATTTAGGCTCCCCCTTTTATCACCATATGAATGTAATCACCTGGAATTTCTAGCTCTTGAATATCAAAATCGTAGTCATATCCTATCTTGCGAATAATCGCTTTCATCGCTTCGCGATAAGGCTCTACAAACACTTTATGTCAATATTTGGGTATCCAAAGCAACTGATACATTAAGCGATAAACTCGATGTGTATTTCTCTGAAGTTCCATATGATGAGTAGCATAAACTGGGTAAACCCAGGGATTTACCCTTTGCGGTTAATATTCAATACATGGCTGGGCGTTTGAGTGAGTTATGTTAAGCTAAACAACTGACGCCTTAATTAACCGGGACGGAAGGGGCTAGTTGAAACTCAAAAATGCGTTATTATTTATCATCCTTATATGTAGTGGTTTTTGTTTTGGTTCCCATGCAGAAATCATTAAAATATTAGGTCCTCTACATAAAAATGACGCCAGTCATGATTATTTTGTGCATATCCTAAAAAGGGCATTAGCGGTGACTGCTGATCAGCCTAGTATTGAAATATCAATAAATAAACTCCCTTACCCAGGTCAAAAACGTGCGATGAAGTTGTTAGAATCGGGGGAGTTTTATGATGTTAACTGGTCTGCTAATTCATTAGAGCGTAATGAAAAATTGATTTATGTTCCATTTCCATTGTTTAAAGGTTTATTAGGTCATAGAGGATTTGTTATCACCCCTGCAAACCTTCCTAGATTTAAAAACATCACTAGCTTAGCCGAACTAAAACGATTAACTATATGTCAAGGGCGTGGATGGCCTGATGTAAAAGTGCTTAGCGATAATGGCTTTAACATTACAGAAGTGACCTATTTTCCCGCTATGTTAGACATGGTTAAGTTGGCAAGGTGTGACGCCGTACCTTTAAGTGTTTTAGAGGGAGCCGTTGAAGTTGCCTCTTTAAGTAATAAATCTGGGGAGTTGATATTTTTTAATGAACTGATTATTTCTTATGAATTGGTGATGAATTTTTATTTGCCTAAGACTCGAATGAAATTGAAGAATCGTTTGTACAAAGGTTTATTGATCCTAGAGAAAACGGGTGAATTCGAAAAAATAATGCGTACACAAGTGTTAACACGAGATGTGATGAAGCATCTGAATCGCAATGTAAAACAGGTGATTGAATTACCTATTCAAGAAAAGCATATCATTGAACAGCGACAATTTTTTATACGTTAAGGTAAAGTTATTGTGCGCTAAGTTAGCTCTGTATTTATAGAAATACAGAGCTAGTATTGATACTTATTTTTTAGATTTTTGTTTTAAGATGTGTTGCTTAGCAGACCAACTTAGATGACGGTCAAATAGTTGACCATATTTGGAATAACCATTGTATTGGACACTTTCTTGTTGCCACTGATCCACGTGTTGATCGTATAAATTACGCATCTTTTCTAAGGTGCTGGCATAACGAACATCACTGGCAATGTTTTTCATTTCATAGGGATCATTAGCCAAATCATAAAGCTCTTCTGTAGGCACTAAGTTTTGTTTCTCGTCTTGGTAATACCAATATATATATTTATAGCGATCATCTAACACTGTTAAGTTGCGAGTTTCCTCGTGACCCCATACTTGAATATGCGGCATACTGGGTCTGACCTGTTGATTTGTTTCCTGTAATATCGGTAACAAACTGACGCCATCCCATGAGCTAGGTTTTTCAATACCTGCAAGATCTAAAATAGTGGCACTGATATCCACACCAGCCGTTAACGATGCAGTAGTACGCATCTTGCCACTTTGTCTATTACGAGGATCATAAATAATAAGGGGGACTCTTGCGCCTTCTTCATAAGGTAATACTTTACTGCCTAAGCCATGAGAACCATTAAAATAACCATTGTCCGAAGCAAAAATGATTACTGTATTATCAGCAATATTTTGTTTTTCAATTTCCTCTAAAATCATGCCGATTGATTGGTCGATGCCATAAATCAGTTGATGGTATTCTCGTAAAGCTTGTTGGTAAGAGTCTTCTTCGGAGTAGCCCCAATCTACAAACCTAGGATACTGTCGGCCAAGTTGTGAATGTTTAGAGAAGTGCTTTCCTGCTTCACGACCATAGTTGGGCAGTTTTCTAAATTCTGTATTTTCATAGACATGATCAAACTTAGGGTCTGGCGATACAGGTCTATGAGGCGCTTTGTAAAAAACACTCATAGCAAAAGGTTGACTAGTTTTGACTGAATCTTTGATAAAATCAATGCTGGCCGCGCCATAAGCCAAACTACTATGAGGGTAATCTTTTGCATACTTTTTGATTGTTTTATTTCGCGCGGTTGCATAACTGGTTTGCCCAGGGCTACCGCCCCAAAAATCAAAATCATGTTGGGCTATTTTACCTTCTTCTTCATTCCGCTTTTTAGCAGACATATCAGCTACTGCAAAACCAAATTTACCAGCAAACCCCACTTTATATCCCGATTGCTTCAATAGTACCGGATAGGATTTTTGCCAAATAGTGGTAGCCATGGGACCGTGGCCAAAATTAGTACCGTTTTTATATTCGTACATACCAGACATGATACTGGCACGACTAGCCATGCAAATAGAAGTGGTGTTGTAATGTCGAGCAAATACTACGCCCTGATTGGCTAATTTATCAATGTTTGTGGTTTTGACATCTGGATTACCAAAGGCTCCTATAGTGTCGTAGGCTTGATCGTCAGTAAAAAAGAAAATGATGTTAGGCTTTTTTATGTCTAGCTGCGGCGCGACCTCTGCCTTAGTAATTGTGTGGTTTTTGGCACAGCCTGTGAATAGTAAATTACCCAATAAACACAAAGTAGTGAGTAATCCCCAAGTTTTTAATCTTTTATTTTGAATCGACATATCTGTTATTTTAAATATAAATAAACCGAATAATTGTATGAATATTTAGATATTAAAGCTACTTGTAGAATGTAAATTTTTTGTAATATTACCAGCCTAGGTCAAATAGATTCTAAACAATGGATAAGAGGGACGTGAAGTATTAGCAATATAATTTAATAGTTCAATCCATTACACAATATTATGAACCGCACCATTTAGTTGCACTAATGTCGGCACAAATTCTGTTCGTTATATGCTTTAAAGGATAAAATGAGTCACTATCAAAGCATATAAGTATTGGCCTACTATTCGATTTTTAGTGCTTTTTGTTCTAATACTTGTTCTTTCGGTTGCCAACTGATCCTGACATCAAGGCGGTGGCGATTTTCTTCTTCGCTAGCAGATACTTTTAAATGTAATAGCCCTTCAGGATGGATCTCGATCACACCGTTATCATCACTTAGTTCAAGTTTACCTTTACCCATGCCTTTGGTAATTGCCTTTAATATATCTTGAATACTTTTATTGTCTTGTAACGACTCGTGACGAAAGGTGTTTTTGTTTTGCAACATGCTTGTTCCTAATTTAAATGTAGTGCCTTGGATCAAAAACTTTGGCATAAGGGTAATCATTACTGATCCCTACTATCCGACGATCAGGATGAATAATAGTCGCCCCCATACCAATACCACAAAGACCTTCTTTTTTCCTAGAATTACGATCCAGAGTAATATCAGCTTCAATATGTATGATGCCATTTTGATTGACTATGCGCTGCCCTTGTTTACGATTTTTATGACCATGAACAATAAAGTGCAAGCCTTCATTTTTAAAGATATTCACCCCCTCTTCGGTGAGTGGCATATCAACGGGTCTGTATTTAGTACGTAAAGAGTTGGCTAGAGTGCCGTAGTAAAAGCTAAACAGATCTTTTTTAACCAGTTGTTGGTATCGTTGATTAATATCTTTTATGCCAAATTCATTTATTTGCTTACAGATAGTGTCGTCGACACCTGCATGTAAAAATAGAAACGCCCCTTTACGGTAAATTAATTTCATGGAATCAAAAAACCAGCCATATTGCCCGTTTTTATCGAGAAATAGCTCTTGGCATTTTAAAGCCGTGGCATAAACATCAAGTATCGTTAATCCTGATTTTAAACAGCTCTTTTCAAAAGAGGCTATTTTGTTTTCCATACGGTTTAATTCTCGCTCCACACTTTCTGAGGTCAATAAAGTAGCTGCGAGTGGAAATTTTTGGAACCAGTCGTCACCAGGAAATAACCGTTTACGGCACTCTTTACTACTGGGTAATGATGGTGACGTAGGTTTGTCTTTTACATAAAGTTCGTAAACCTCTTTCAGTAGCGGAACCACTTTATTGCCCATTCGCACAAATAAGTGTTCTGTTAAGGTGTCTTTTTTACCTTGCAAAGATTGTAGGCCCATTAACAGCCGCATATCGTGATTACCAGCCAGTAATTTTACTTTCACATTACTTTGTCTGAGGTGTTGCAGCGCATCAAGTAACTGTAAATTACTTGGACCTTTATCTAAACAATCGCCACCTATAATATAAGTCGCATCTTGAGAGGCTTTATTGACTACAAAATCAGTTGCACCAGTACCCGTTTTTAATACTGTGCCTGTGGCGACTAATGAAGCGATAAAAGCGTCAGCATCAGCATGGGCATCAGAAATAAAATAAAGTGTTTTTTTCGGCCATAGCCAATTTACGTGCTGGCTTAAATCAACATCATGTCGATCTGTTTTTGAGCGCAATAAGTTACCTGAATGTTTAGCATCTAATTGCCAATTTTCACCTTGGATAGGCAGTACTATGGCATTAGGGTGATAACAATCAAATTTAGGTATGTAGTCAGACAGTCCAGTGTTTGGCATATTTTAAATAAAAATAAGAAACCTTGGTTCTATTTATATTACACATTGATTACAGTTAGATGAAAGTCAGAATATTATTTTGACTAGGCACGGAATATTGTGAGCCACAAAAGAGCTTAATCAATTGCAAGATCTGATTGCTGGCGTATTTTCCAATGACCATCTATATGTGAAAACAATCCATTGTCGACTTTAAAAAGTATCGGCCGTGCATGATACATACTCAGAGCTGCAATCTGTTCAAATGTTAAAATATCTAAATGGTAGGCAGCATGTCGAAACGCGGCACCATGGCCAAAGAATAATTTTAGTTTGTTTTTTTCGGGAGAGATGATTGTTTCTGGAAGTTTGTTTACCGAGTTTGCCCACTGACTTAGGTGGGTTTTAACTCTTTCCCCTGCTTGTAATAAGGACTCTGCTCCTTGTAAAGGTAAGCAATAATGACTATCTGATTTCCAATTTTTGTCTGGTACTTGATAACGAGGATCTTGATGAAGTACAGCTTCAATTTGTTCAATGGACAGGTTTGCGGCACAGCCGACGGTGCGTTCGGCTAAAGCATCATATCCAACCAGTTTAGGGGCAGAGGCAAAATACGGTTGCAATTGTTCGATAAATATACTCGCGGTTTGCCAAGCTCGTAGCAGGTTTGAACAATCCACTGCAGGATCTAACATACAGTTATATTTATCTAATAAGTTAGCTAATTCTTGCGCGCCAGCTAGTGCTTGCTTTTTACCCTCAGTGTTTAAAGGGTAAGGTTGCAGTGCACTTGGGGTGTTTGCTAATTGATGATAATCACCGTGACGAATAAAGGCACAATATAAATGAGACACTGTATAGCTACCTTACAGCCCTGCAAACAAATGTTTGTCACAAAACGCCACCAAAGCGGCAAAGTCAACTTGGCCACTGGCTTCATATATGGGCACATTGGATAAAGCTTGTAGGTATGCCTCTTCATTTAACGCTGTGGTATCTTGATAAAAACTGCCATCAGTATATTGATAAAATGGCCCTGAAGATTTCATTACTGCTGCTAATAAGTCCCTTCTTTGGGTTAAATCGACCTGAGCAATTGCCATTGCATTGGTATTATCACGGTGCCAATTTAAGACAATGAATGCATTAAGAGGCGCAGTATCGCAAATTCGATTTGGGCCGTATAAGTCTTCAATAAATACGTCATATTTCTCTTCTAAATCCCACAATTCAGCTAAAGGCATGGCATTTAATTCAGCTATTTTTTGTGGCTTAAACATCCCAATTAAGCGTGGGTTATTGATGATAGTGCCCGGATTAATTCTAGGCAGTTTAGGAATACCTTTTGCTATTGTTTGTTGACCGTCATTTTTAATTAATAATCTGTCGTTACTAAGAAATTGCGTATCGCTTAATTCCATTAAGTGCAGCATTAATGTCGATTTTCCACCACCAGAAAACCCTGCCATAGCAATTGCGTTACCGTTTCGAACTAAGCCAGCAGCATGGCAATTTTGCCAATCTTGTTGCTGTAACCAGTTTAGGTATTGGCTATTGATAAAGTTAATCACTTGATTGTCATTTTTAATGCAAGGGCCAGATGCTAACTTTAGATTTTCACTTTGCAGAAAACACATATCTGTCTTAACTTTGTGTACTACCCGCGCGCTGGGAAAATCGTAATAACTGTCTTTACGGCCTGATTTACCCCCTTCTCTACGCCAATCTTTGAAGGGCAGTGATAAGTCTTCCACAGGTTTTTCTATGGCAAGCATCGAAATATTGGCTTGCCCAGATAAACACACAATATGTTTAAAATAGGCAGCTAATTTAGCTAATAATTCTTGGCTGTTACTACCTACTTCTATAATGCAGTTGTCTAATTTTAATAAAAGTGGTTTGTCGACCAGTTTTTCAGTTGTGCGAAGTTTTTGTACTAGGTCTTCAAGTTCCAAATTCATTATGTATTGCCTTTTTGCAGGGATAGTTGTTGTATTATGTGTTGTGTGTATAACTCGGCAGCGTCTATGCCAGCTCCTTCAAGTGCCCCTTGAAAACCACCAAAAGCTGATACTTCAAATACTATGGGGCCTTGGTCGGTTAACGCTACATCTACAGTGGTAAAGTCCATATTAAAAGGGGCTTGGGCCCGAGTGGCCAGTGCTATGATTTCAGCTGAAGGAGTGAATGCTTCATATTTTCCGCCACTATGGATAGTGGTGTTCCAAGTGTCACTTTGAGACACCCTAGCATAAGTGCCAAGATATTTACCTGCCAGAAAAACCATGCCTAAGTCTTTACCATTAAGCTCAAGCTTGCGTTGAATATACATCATAGGATTAGTTTGGCAAAAAGCTTGTATTGCTTTACGGATTTCAGCTTCACTTTGTTTTGCTTCGATAACACACATACCTCGTGCTTTGGTTGAAAACAAAGGCTTAAATACCGCACTGCCATATTCTTTAACCGCAGCGAATGCTTGATCAAGCGATTCAGTGACTATGGTATCTGGCATAGGAATATTGGCATTACGTAAGGTGACGGTGCAGCTTAAGCGGTCAACTAAACGTAACATGGGTTCGGCGCCGCTAAACACTGTAACTCCACGACCTTCGGCTATGCGCAATAACTCTAGTCTGTCGACGGTATTAGGGCTATATTCGGCACTGATTTTTTTAACTGCTATGGCATCTAATTGCGTTAAGTCTACCCCTTTATATGCTAGTGAGTTGTCGCTCAAATCTAACTTTACATCAGCCATGTCGACCACTAAGCGAAATCCAGTTTTCGCTTCGATGCGATCGGCTAATACTTCAGTTGACCATTTACCAGGGATCCCTACAACTGCAACTTTTAAGTTATTCAATGAATAGCTCCTTAAGGGGAATTCTAAATTTTGAGTATTGTTCTGGCTCTAGTGATAGCACCAGTTCAAGTAAATATTGAGCACGTAAATACATACGATTAGCCAATGATTTATCTAAGATAAAACGGGTTGATGTGGCGAAAGACCTGGCTAAGCCAAGTGCTAACCTTAGATCAAAGTTGCTGTCTTTTTCACGCACGGCGTAACGTCTGGCCATTTTATAAAATGTTTGTGCCACTGACATGATTTTTTGTCGAGTTTGTTTATCAAGTATTTGTAAACGGTAATTCGAAACCATAAAAACTGAGACATCTTGAACATAGTCCATATGGCTGGAGCGGTGTAAATCAATAAAGTTTATTTTTTTCTCGAGGGGATCATAAATAATATTATCTAGATTAAAGTCACCATGAATATAAACAGAAAATGGGCAAAATAAATCCACCTCAATTATTTTTGCTTGAGCCATTAATGTTTCAAAACAAGGAAGCGGCAAACCACCAATCACTGCATTTTGTCGCTGAAATTCAGGATGTATTTTGTATACATCAGGCATTCTTTTCTCAAGTTGGCTAATAAACTTTGCACACACTGGTTTGTTGCTGCGGGTCGCTTGCCAAACTGATCTTAAAGTGGTGTGTAATTGTTGTTGGGCTGCGGCTAATAAATCGCTGCTTTCGGTTAATAATATTTGTTCAAAAGTATAGCCAGATAGATGCTCAATTAGCAGCGCGGCAGATTCTCCGCGTTTTTTATAAGACAAAATTTTAGGCGCTAAACCTGGATATAATTCATGCCAGCTTTGTACCCCTAATTTTTCTTCTTTGACTTTACGTTTCTGTCCATCTTTAAAAATGGCTACATAACCACTTTCATCTTTACTGGTTGAAGTAATGGCCGATATTGAACTGCCTGAGCGTGTTTCTGCTATGGGTTCAATATTAAATTCGCCGTCATCATTGGGTAATTTACTAATTAATGATTGCAGAGAAAAAAATCTTTCAAAATTAACGGGTTGCCCTAAATTTGCTGAAATAATAGATTCACTGATACGTCTTAAGGCTTCACCCATCTGTTTAAATTCATAGGTTAAAAATAAACCTTGGATTAATATTTCAGTATGATCTTTTTGTTTTAATTCTTGGGTGTAATACTTTCTAAGCTTTTTTCTACTTTTTTGGATGTGTTCTTCTGTTTGGCCGATAGTAATGGCTATTTTTGTATTATTACTTGCCAATGTTTTATCTATCTTGCGAATTTCTTGGCGTAAGGTTTCCAAGATAATAATATAACTTTCTGGCTTAAGGAGACTTAAATCAGAGATATAGTCTAAATGCCGCACACTGTTACAGCAAAGCTCAGTAATTCGCTCTAAATCGGTGGCGATAAATTCAGCCATACGCAGATTTAAGCGACTACCACTATTATTTTTACCTTTTGAGAGTGCTTGGACACTACTTGAATGAATACGGGTTTTTAAATTATTAGAATACCCTAGGCGATCGAGTATTCGCCTTGCATTGGCTGCAGTCGCCACTTCGAAATATTGCTGTAAACTGGCTAGTTGGGAATCTACCTCAGCGGTCAAAAAGTTCAAGTTGTTATAAATGCTTTTCGGTAGACTTTTCATAGAATAAAATTATTTTAAATTGACAGGTTATAGTCATTCGATTGGGGCCATAGTATGCTGCAAAATAGCATAACTACAACGTTGATTTATATTAATTTTTTATGATAATTAGCTTAACCCAGACTATATGAATAAAATTCCAATCACTCGCACATTCACTATGCTCAATCCGAAACCTATTATCTGATTTCAGCAACCTCCTGAACGCTGTGTCCTAAATTACTTTTCAGGAAGTTCTGCTTTAACTGAATTTTGTGACACTCTACACCTCCGCATTACTCTGCAACTTACCTTTGTTATCTTGTATCGGGTAACAGTGCAAGTTGCTTAATTGCCGTTCATAGCGCTAAAAAGGCCTTTTGAATATCCGCAGCGATGGCTGCCCGAGTAGCCAAAGATGAATATTTAACGTCAGAATAAGGCCAACACCTTGTTCGACTTCAATTAGCAAAAAGTCACATGCATCACAAATTTGTTGTACATAGATGCTTCTGAATGCAGATACGTTTGCAGAATAAACCTGTCTTCCAACTCAGTAGACAAAAGAATGTTCAGTAGGGATTTATTTTGACAATGAAACACATAAGGCATGTCGTCATTAACCTAATCAATTGGTTTTATTGTTGCACAACTATGCCTTTAACTCACAATTAGCGTGTTTCACCAACTGTGGAGCTGGGTTCTTTGTTAGCCACTCACAGAACATAAGTGGCTTTTTGTATTAGATGGCGAGATTAATAGGCGCCTGCTGCATACGTTAACTCATAACTATGGCTATATATTTCCAAGATATTACCAAATGGGTCTTCCATATAAATCATGCGATAGGGTTTTTCCCCTGGATAATAATAACGCGGTGCAAGCATACGTTTTTTACCACCAGCGGCAATAATGGTTGCAACCAATTCTTCTAAATTAGGATCTTGCACACAAAAGTGAAATACCCCTGTTTTCCAATATTCAAAATTGTTGTCGGGCTGTCGTTGATTTTTAAACTCAAACAATTCAACCCCAATGCGGTCACCTGTTGAGAGATGAGCAATTTTAAACTTCTGCCAATTGGCGCCAAACACATCGGTACACATTTCTCCAATAGGGCTTTGGTCTTCAATGATTTCGGTGGGCTGCATGATCAAATACCAACCTAGTACCTCAGTATAAAATTTAACCGCGGCTTCTAAATCAGGTACTGAAATACCTATGTGTGAAAATGTTCTTGGATAAGGATGACTCATACTTTAAATCCTGCTTGGTTATTGATAGTGAAATAGTACAGGCAATGATAAAGTACATAAAATTATCAATAATCATAGATATAAGTACATTTTGTAATGATAAATCAAACTTGGTTAAAAACCTTTTGTACTCTGGCTGATATTGGCCATTTCACGCAAACCGCTGAAAAGTTATTTATGACTCAATCTGGGGTCAGCCAACATATTAAAAAATTAGAAAAACAGCTGGATTGCCAACTATTAGTCAGAGAAGGAAAATCATTTTCTTTGACTAATAAAGGCCAAGAATTAAAACAAAAGGGACAAGTGTTACTTAGAAATGCTGAGAAGTTAGAAGCTCTAATCAAGCAAGATGATCCCTACAAAGGGATCATTAAAATTGCTTCGCCTGGTAGTGTTGGCTTATCTCTTTATCCAAAATTGTTAACATTACAACAAACTCATCCTGATCTTTGTATTGATTATGCATTTGCGCCTAATAACAGAATTGAACAAGACTTAGTGGATAATCAACTCGATTTAGGATTAATCACCCAATTAAGTAATAAAAGTGATTTAGTCTGTGAAAAAGTTGCCGAAGAACCATTAGTACTGGTGACACCAGCAACTGTTAAATCGATAAGTTGGCAAGGTTTACTTACGTTAGGTTTCATCGCCCACCCTGATGCTGCACAACATGGCAAACAATTATTGCGGGCAAACTTTCCCCAGTTTGAGCATGTAGAACAATTTCAACACAAAGGATTTTCAAACCAAATTAGTTTAATTCTAGAACCCGTTAGCAAAGGTCTTGGTTTTACGGTTTTACCTTTATTTGCGGCCAGCGCTTATCATGCGCAACAGTCGATTCAGATACATAACTTGCCAATACCCGTAAGTGAAAACCTTTACTTATGTGTCAATAGACATGTTGTTAACGCCAGCAGAGCCAAGATTATACAATCAAAAATAAGCGATTTTTTAGCTTAGGAATGTTAAAAATTGCATCATTATGGGCTAATCAGCGTGTAACTGATGCAAAATTTCGCAATCTTTAATCTGCTTATTATTAGCACAACAGTTCGCTAAGCTGTGCAGATGTTTTTCCAGTTGTTGCAACTCGTATTGCGCAATATGGATCTGTTCAAGTTGTTGGGAAATTAAACTATCTACTTCAGCACAAGGGGCGTTGCCATCACTTTGTACTACTACAAGTTTTTTAATGTCGGCCAGCGGCATACGTAATTCTTTACAGCGGCGAATAAAGTTTAATGAGCCAATATCTTTGTTTTGATAATAACGGTAACCATTGTCTGCTCGTTTTGCCTCAGGCAATAAACCTATATCTTCATAGTAACGAATAGTTTTAGCGCTCACCCCAGTGACACTGGCTAGTTGTTTGATTTGCATATTTGATTGACCTTACTATTACTGGAAGGTGTATTCTACCTCGTATAATAACTATCAATCTAACTTAATAACGAGAACCTCATGAGTGAATGTTGCGGTGTAGATGCCCAAGACAAAGAACAACGTACCCTGTTATGGACAGTCTTATTGCTAAATGCTGCCATGTTTTTTGTGGAATTTATTGCCGGTTGGTTAGCACAATCCAGTGGTTTAATGGCCGATTCACTGGATATGTTGGCTGATGCCATGGTGTATATGGTGGGCTTATATGCAGTAGGAAAAGCCATTCAATACAAGGCAAAAGCGGCATTATTTAACGGTAGCTTACAATTATTCTTAGCTGCACTAATTTTACTGGATGTGGTTCAGCGCTTAATATTTGGCAGTGAACCACAAACCCAAGTGATGTTATGGATTTCACTATTAGCATTAGCCGTCAATTTATTCTGTTTTGTTTTACTGTCACGTTACCGCTCTGGCGACATAAATATGCGCGCCAGTTGGATTTGCTCACGTAACGATATGATCGCTAACGTTGGCGTTATGATATCGGCGGGTTTAGTTATGTGGCTAGACTCAGCCATCCCAGATCTAGTGATCGCAATCATCATCGCTTTGGTGATCATTCAATCGTCATTAAAAATAGTTAATGAGTCTAGGGCTATACTTAAAGAGCAACAAAAGCCTAAATCTTCTTGTTGTGGCTAAGGCATTTTTATTGACCGTCCATTCAAGAAAATTGTTTGAGCCTAATGATTATGTACTATATTATTGCTTACAAAAGTTAAGTGGAACGATTTTCGTGCTTCGAAGTACCGCGCTAATAACAGCCTGAATATCGACTTTAGCTATACCTTGCCCATTCAAGTATGTGGATCACATTCTTCAATAATTAAAAATAAATTACCCTTACCGCTAAAAGCTCCCAAAGTTGGAATTATATAAATAGATGAAACGTTTTTTAAAATCATTACATTCACGATTAACTATTCTTATTTTTTTGGTAGCATTGCCCGGATTAATAGCCCTGATATATACATCTATTGTAGAGCGTGACCACGCCGTTCGTTCAGCACTTGAACAAGCAATTAAAACCGTAGATATAACAACAACGTTTCAAACCTTGCTGGTAACCCGTACAGAAAACTTTTTAAAACAATTATCAACCTTTAAACAAGTAAGCAATCCTAATTCTGCAGAATGTAGTGAATTTCTAGCTGAAGTCATACAGATTAAAGATGTATATAGCAATATAGGTGTGCCACGAGTAGACGGAGAGCTGCTATGTAGCGCAATACCCCTAAGCAAGCCTATAAATGTTGCTGATCGTGCTTATATTCAAAAAGCTATTACAACAAAAAGGTTTGCTATCGGTGAATTTCAATTAGACCGAGCCAGCAATGTGCTTACTATTAATTTCGCCTATCCTATTATTCCTGAAAATAGTACTGAAATGGTGGGACTTGCCGTAGCAGCGCTATCTTTGGATTGGTGGAGTAAACACTTAAAACAAGCTAATTTACCTGAAAACTCTGTTGCTTATATTATCGACCATAAACAAACAATTCTTGCCACCTTTCCGACGGATCCCAAATTACTTGGTTTATCTATTTCCGAAGTACAACAAAATCTAAAGGAATATCAATCTGACTCTACAACCATTAAAGCTTTTATTAGTTCAGAGAAACCATTAAGAGTCTATGTTAATAAACCTTTGTTAGCAGATAATGAATCAATCATCATACGTGTAGGCATTCCCTTTGAAGAAAAATTAACGGTTATTAATTCTCGTTTATTAAAAATGGCGGTTACCCTGCTTTCTTTTATTGTATTAATATATTTAGTAGCCACATGGGGGATTAAAAAAAGCGTACTCACCCCGCTTAAAGTTTTATTACAATCCACTAAAGACTTAGAGAAAGGTAAGGATATTGGCAATACGCCACAACATGGATCCTCAGAACTAGTAGATTTACAGAAACACTTTTCACTTATGGCAAAAGCCCGATTAACTGCTGAGAAACACCTACAAGACAGTCAGGAATCGTTACAAGAAAGCAAAAGAAAGTTGTTAGAGCATATTGAGAACACACCACTTGGCTGCATCACATGGGATAAAGATTTCACATGCACTAACTGGAATAAATCAGCGGAAAGAATATTCGGGTATACACCAGAAGAAGCATTGGGCTTACATGGTTCAAATCTAGTGATGGGCTCTGAATTACGTGGAGAAATACAATCTATCCACCAACTACTACTGAATACAACTGGCAGCAGAAAAAATACCAATGAAAATATCACCAAAAACGAGAATACAATAATTTGTGAGTGGCACAATACTCCAATTATCGATAAAGATGGCTCAATTATCGGCGTCACTTCACTCGTCCAAGATGTGACTAAAAATAAACAACTTAAAAACGAGCTCACCTTAGCTGCAAGTGTATTTTCACAAGCCCAAGAAGGTATTATTATTACCAATATTAAAGGGATAATCATTGAAGTAAATGAAAGTTTTAGCAATATTACTGGTTACTCACGAGAAGAGATAATAGGCAAAAATCCAAATATTCTAAAATCTGGGCGGCAAGCGGCGGAGTTTTATCAAAACCTATGGCAGACAATAAACGATATAGGGCATTGGAGTGGAGAAGTTTGGAATAAACGTAAAAATGGCGAGGTGTACGCCCAGTATCTTAATATAAGCTCAGTACATGATGATTTAGGGCAGATTAAAAATTACGTTGCCATATTCTCAGATATATCTGAAATAAAAGACCATCAAAATCAATTAGAACATATGGCACATTATGATGTGTTAACCAATCTACCTAATCGCACACTGTTAACTGACCGGTTAAATCAAGCCTTGAGCCAAAGTAAACACAACAAAAATCAAGTGGCCATAATATTACTTGACTTGGACGGGTTTAAAGAAGTGAATGACACTCATGGACATAGTGTTGGAGACGAACTTTTAGTCATATTTGCTGCTCGTCTAAAAGACATATTACGTGATTGTGATACTTTAGCTAGATATGGCGGCGATGAATTTGTAGCAATATTAAGCAAATTAGACAATATTGAAGATTTACACCCTATCGTTGAGCGGATGTTAAAAGTTGCATCCGAGCAAATAACACTCGGTACTAAAGTGCTAAAAGTGTCTGCCAGTATTGGGATTACGATCTACCCATTTGATAAAACTAATGCCGATCAACTTATTCGACATGCAGACCAAGCTATGTATGTGGCAAAACAAAAAGGGAAAAACTGCTACCACCTTTTTGATATTGAAACAGAAGATGCAATCAAACAAAGACATACTATTTTACAAAACATCACGGATGCCTTAAACAAACGGCAGTTTGTTTTATATTACCAACCTAAAATTAACATGATAACTGGCGAAATCATTGGTGCCGAAGCATTGATCCGTTGGCAACACCCTAGTCGTGGACTTTTATCACCGGCTGAATTTTTACCCTTTATTGAAAACCATTATCTGACAATAGATATAGGCGAATGGGTAATAGAAGAATCTTTAAAACAATTAACAAAATGGCAGACGTTAGGTTTACGCTTGCCAATAAGCATTAATATTGACGCATTACAAATACAACAAAAAGATTTCGCAGAACGTCTACAACAACTACTTGCAACTTATGCCAATGTAGAGCCAGATTGTTTACAACTAGAAATACTCGAAACAAGTGAGTTAAGCAACGTAACGGATGTATCAGAAATGATGAATAGCTGCGTAAAATTAGGGGTGAGTTTTGCAATTGATGATTTTGGCACGGGTTACTCATCACTCACTTATCTAAGAAGACTCCCAGCCAAGCTCATCAAGATAGATCAAACATTTATCCGTGACATGTTGAACAATTCAGAAGATAAAGCAATAGTGATAGGGATCATTGCTTTAGCCAAATCATTTAATCGTACAGTCATAGCTGAAGGGGTAGAAACTCTTGCTCACGGTACTGAGTTAGTAGCTTTAGGCTGTGAATTAGCTCAAGGATACGGTATAGCCAAACCTATGTCAGCCAATGAAATCCCCGAATGGACAAACAAATGGGAGGAAAATATTGAATGGCAACAATTACGAAACAAAAGCACCTAATGTGTGACAAAGGTATTTAGCAGCCCACAAATAATCAGAATAATTTAACAGTAGCTTATCCAACCTCAAACTTAACCCTTACAGTCCGTTTAAAATTAACAGAACAAGACTTGAAGATACAACACAAGAATAAAACCGACATATATCTGAGCTGGCAATATTATAGTTCTGCAATGATAATTCAAGACTAAAAAACATGTCGTTTTTGCAAACTTTACTCAACGCATTTTAAAAATATAGGTATTGGATTGATAAAAATAACCAATCAAATACCTGCATTGAATTACAAATCTTGAACAGTCACTACACCTTCGGTCCATTGTTGTAACCAGGCTTGCCACTCATCGGTATTCCAATCTAGATCATTAGCTAAACTGATAGCAGTACGCATATGTTTAAATGCGGTACTTAACTGGCGAGTTTCAGACTTAGTATGCGATACCGCCCGTAAATAATGATAAACAGGATCTCTATTTTGAGTCTCAGTTAATCCATCTAAAAGCCTAATCGCTTCTTTAGTATTTCTTAACGACTGATCATCAGCTAACAATCTTAAATAAACGACGTCTTTTATCGCTGCAACATGCCTTTTATTTGCCGCTGACTCTAACCACATGACTGCTTTCTTTTCGTCTTTAATTACCCAGGGACTATTCAGCAATATTTTACCTAAGCGATATTCAGCTTCAGTATTGGTTTGTTTAGCCGCTTCTAAAATCCATTTAACAGCTGATTTTATATCATCTTGATCTCGGTATAATTTAAGTCCATATTCAAGTTGAGCCTGAATGACGCCAGCTTCAGATGATTCTTTTAATAATTGATTTATTTTTTCATCAGTCGCATTTAACCAAGTATAACTCATCAAAGTATGAGCATATTGGTATTTACCAATCGGCGTCGATTGATTTTGTAATTGCAGTGCTAGCCTTCTAATTCGGCGATAAAGTATGGGGGTCTTATCTCTAAATAAGCTTTTTCCATAACTAGCCGAACCTTGATAAGAACGACCAATAAAAGGAACCGGCTGCTGTTCTAATGTTGGCTCTGCTACACCTGTACTAGAAATAGTATAAAGAATATCTTTTATGTAACCATAACTAGTAACGGGAACTAAATTTCGACGGGAGCCATCAGTTTCAATATCGTAATCAACGATTAAAAAGTATGGAAGATTTAACGAAGCTGCAGACGATCCCACACTAATACCAAGAGGATCGACTGCAGTATTAAACTGATCTGAAAACCCTAAATCGTCTGAATCAGCAAAACCTGCTAGCTCGTCAAATTCTTCTGCAGTGTCCTGCTCGTCGCCTGCT
This sequence comes from Paraglaciecola sp. L3A3, assembly GCF_009796765.1. NCBI lineage: Bacteria > Pseudomonadati > Pseudomonadota > Gammaproteobacteria > Alteromonadales > Alteromonadaceae > Paraglaciecola > Paraglaciecola sp. L3A3. The sequence goes on along the minus strand of NZ_CP047023.1, from coordinate 1,860,639 downwards.
AAATCTCCAATAAAACGATCACTATTATCAACAACCACAACTTTTTTTCCTAGATTAATCTCATTAATACTAGGATAAAATTTATCCGTCACTGAAGTTTTACCAAAATTAAGCAAATAGTCAGCAACAATATTAGCCACTTGTTCTTTTTGTTTTACTGAAATTTGCGCAAACAGTTTTTCGACAAGTTGTTTTGAATCTTTATAATCTTGTTCAGCTGCTAATGAAAACCAGATTAACGATTCTAAAAAATTTGTTTCAACCCAAAAGCCATTAAAATGAATGACACCTAATTGATAATAGGCTCGTGGATTGCCGACATCGGCTATCAACTTATATTCTTTTAATGCTAATTCGTATTTCTTCTCTGCAAAATAGTGATCTGCCAATAACAAATCTCTAGCATTAAGACCTGCGCTCAGCAGTATAGTCCCAGTCAAAATCAGGGCACGGGAGATTATCTTCATAATTCAAAACGCCATTGCAGTAGTTAGCACCCAAAAATCAACATGATGATATAGCTGTGCTTGATCTATATAAATGAGTATGGCCGACACAACTGTGGACATTTACACTACCTAACAGCGCCATGACAGCCATACATTTATAATCCGCTAAAACAAATCTTATTTTACAGGTCTAAAACTAATAGAACGTAATAGAATCCCACCGCCAGTCACTTCAGATTTAGGTCGAACAACTATTTCTTGTTTACCAGCGGGCATGTCAACTAATGCTAAGGTGGCAGTATGGAAACGCAATAACGTACGGCCGCCCATTTGACGTTTTGAGTTATGGCGATTCCCTGAATCAATAGCTTGCATGGCGTAATCTTTACCACCTATAGTGAAATACCATTCACTAAAATCAACAGTATCATCTGCCGAATATTCAACGTCTAATATATACTCTCCGGCCTTTGCCACATCTACAGACCAAGTTGCCTTACCTGTATTGTCCCAATTCATAATATTTTCAGCGTATTTCCACTCACCAAACTTTTCCATCCAACGAGATTGGCCGTTTTTACAGCCTGAATTACATTTAGAAAATACTGAGCTCAAATAAGTGCTTTGAATCGGGTCAATACCAATTGTGTCATCAACTTGCGGTTCGCCGTCTAATTCGACCACTATGGTAGTAGACAATTCTTTAGGTTGGTCTTTAGGCAAGTTAAACACTGTCCAGCCGGAATTCGACTTTTCATAGCTCACGCCGTTATCATCACCAAACAAACCGTCAAAGAATCCAGTTTCAATAGGGTTTAACAATTCAACAGACACAACATTATTTTTTAAACCTGATAGATAAATTTCATCTTCTTTAGGCCATTCTGTGACATGTAAATATAGTTTGTTGCCCTTAACAGAAATATCACCCCAAGGCTGGATACGCCCCCATGGTGATGCATCAGCACCATAAATAGCGACACCATTTTCTTTTACCCACTCACCGGCAGCTAATAAATTTTGTTGGGCTTTCTGAGGAATGTTACCTTGCCCGTCTGGGCCCACATTTAACATGTAGCTACCACCACGCCCCACAGTAGTAATAAGGCTTTCAACGATTTTTTTACTGGTTTTCCAGTTTTCGTCATACCAAGCATATGACCAAGAACTGTTAGTTGTGTCGATTGTTTCCCATAAACCTGTATGGTTGATATCAGAAATGTGATGATCACCTAATGTTTTAAAATCCCCTACTCCGTTACCAATACGGCTGTTAATTAAGGCATTAGGTTGTAACTGTTGAGTTAACTCAACTAAGCGCATAGAGTGTGCTTTAGACATTTGTCCAGGAGTATCAAACCATACTGTGGAGATAGGCCCATAGTTGCTTAATAATTCAGTCACTTGGGGCACAACTTTATTATTAAAATAGTCTTCAAAAGAATTAGTTTGATCTTCTGCAGTCCAGCTTGTTCTAGCACTACCTTGTTCGTACCAATCTTGGTTTTGTGAATAATAAAAACCTAAACCAATACCCGCTTTTTGACATTCTTCTGCCAGCTCTTTCATGGGATCACGTTTGTATGGTGATGCGTCAATTACATCATAATCACTCGCTGCCGAGTCATACATGGCAAAACCATCATGATGTTTAGCGGTAATAACAATATTTTTCATGCCCGAATCAACGGCTAGCTTAACCCAAGCTTTGGCATCAAAATCTGTTGGATTGAACTTCGCTGCTAATTTTTTATATTCTTCTTTAGGAATATCAGCCATGTGTGGACTCATTAACCACTCAGCAATACCGTAATAAGTTTTACCGTTCCATTCACCGCCTGTCATTGAATACAACCCCCAATGAACAAACATGGAGTACTTATCTTCTTTAAACCATGCACCACGCTCACCAGAGATCTGTTTTTGAATAACACTGTTATCTCCCCACAGATCATCCATAGATTTATCTGCTTTGTCAGCAGCTAAAACACTTGAACTCAGTAGTGCAGCGGTAATGGCTATTGCTAATTTTTTCATTAAGTTTTCCCAATCAATTAAAAGCTAGAATGGCAAATATATATTCATCTTCAAAAATAAAAGCATAAAAGGGTTAAGCTCAACCTACAGGTTTAACGAATACATACATGCAACAAATTAGTGCTTTTATATACATAAAAATACACACTTGCAACAAATAATTAATAATTAATATAAATCTATATCGCTAAAGATACTGGAAATTTTGCTAGAAAGTTCATAGATAAATAACCAAAAAAATAAAATTAATGTTCACAGAGACAAGATGTAATGAAAATTAATCTCAATAACACTGACATCTAAATTAAATATAGATACACACCGATTACTCAAAATGAATAAAGTCTATTTTGCTACGAACAGTATATTTATGTGGATTTATACTTTATAGGAAATCAAATATAACTTGTGCAATAAATGCAAGAACATCTCAGTTGCTAACGTTTTGAACTTGCATTTTTAGTTGCTACTATTTTAGCGTTTATTATTATAATAAGGACTTACAGGCAGTTCTTTTTGCCACCTCATCAATTCAGCTTTCATCGTTTTTGCTATCTCAGGATGCTCACCTTTTAAATCGTTTTGTTGAAAACGGTTTCTAGCAATATTAAACAATTCAATTCGTTTACCTGATGAATCAGCTAATAGTTTCCAATCACCTCGACGCATCCCTAATTGCGCCCAATGATCTCGAGCTGGATTAGAGAATCCACGCCAATCCCAAAATACTGGTTTTGCTCGTTTAAAATTTCCTCCTGTTAACGCTAAGGTTACATCTTCTCCATCACTTTCGAAGCCTGCCGGTAACTTGGCTTTTGCAATAGCAGTAAAAGTAGGTAACAGATCCACCGCAGTGATCACCGATGTATGATCAATAGTATTAGCAGGCGTTTTACCCGGCCAACGCACGATAAAAGGTACATTTACCCCACCTTGCATTAAACTTCGTTTTTGACCACGTAATCCACCAGAACTGCCTCTTGAATTATATAGTTTACTATTTGTATCAGGTTTTGGCAGTTCTGGACCATTATCGCTGGAAAATATGATTAAGGTATTTTCATCAAGTTTAAGCTCTTTTAAACGTTGTAATAATCGGCCGATTTGTTTATCAGCTTCAGTGATCACTGCGTAGTATGATTTATATGGTTCAGGTGTTTCAGGGTAACGCGCTTTCATTTCTATAGTTGGCTTGATTGGAGCATGTGATTCATGGATCCATAAGTTAATAAAAAACGGAGATGTTCTATTTCTTTCGATGAATCCAATGGATTTATTTACTGCTGATGTCGTCAATAAAGCTGGCTTTACCCCTTTATAATCAGGAGTTGGCCCTACCCATACGGCTGAATCGTCATAGCCATAATCATTTACTTTTGGAGCATGACTTAAACCACCGCCACTTAAATGCCATTTGCCATAGTGTGCAGTTTTATAACCTGCTTGTTGCAATATTCTTGGCATCATCACAAGATCAGCAGGCAGCCAATCAGGCATATCATGCTGTTTATTAAGTTCTTCAGAGGCAAAATGCTGATGTACTTGATTACGTGCTGGATATTTACCTGTCATAACTGCCGTGCGACTGGGTGAGCAAACTGGAGAGTTAACGGTGAACTGCATAAAATCAGTACCTTGTTTCGCTAACTGATCAAGGGTTGGCGTTTTTATATAAGGATGACCATGTGAAGCTAAGTCTCCCATCCCCCAATCATCAGCAAATATAAAAATAATATTAGGTTGCTCTCTTTTAGATTGCTCGTTAGCTTGTAAACCTTGGGTAAATAGTAATAATCCAGCTAGATACAACATAAATGGAGCTTTTAAAAAGCTTATAAAGTTAGCTAAATATGATTTCATATTGAGTGTGACCTTGATTAATTATCGTTCTGTAAAATCTGTGATATGGCCAAAGCCATAATGACCATTGTGCATTTAGGCTATGACCTCTAAATCGTATTCTTTACTCGCTCTGTGCTTAGCAAGTTCAATTATTCAATATATAGATTATTAACCTTTAATAATATCATTCATATACTATTTCTGACAGCCAAAAACAAAAAACAAAAGATTCTTTTAGATATAATAAGTCATATTAAAAATTAATTTAATCAGGCTTCTTACGTTGAACGCCAAATAAACTTGAATTAAAAACCGATACAACCCAACAAAAATATGGCAACTAAATTCCCAAAGAAGATAAAAATAAATTTACATATAATTTACCGAATAAATCACATGTTTAATTATATTTAACTTATACTTTCATAAATTTCACTACATGACTCTGAGATACTCAATGAAATTACTGTTCTTACCTTTTTTGTCGTTCATACTGATTGCTTGTAATAGCGCACAGCAAAGTACCATTAGCACTCAACAAAAAAATGTTTCTCAACAACTCAGTACGCCAGATAATAGTGGTTACCCTGCTTCCTTGATGTGGAAAAATGGTGTACCCGTTTTAACTGTTAATCGCCCTGAAGATAAGCACTTAAGAGGCTTCAACCAAGACAAAACCATACTGGTTTGGCAAGCAGGACAACATCAAGTTGAAGTAAACCCTATCGAAATGGAGTTTCACTTTAGTACTACCAAGCAGAATAAATTTGAGGCGTTATCATTTCAGGTGTTAACAACAAACGACAAAACATATTCATTAAAACTACAGTTACCTCCTGAGTTGGATCATGCCTTCCCTATTCGCTTTATTGAAACCGGCAATTGGTATCAATACATATCATTTCATGAATTTTCTCTAGTACCAGATAATAATGTCGAACAGATTATTAATATAGAAGGGCATCTTGATTGGAAAGCTTGGCACAATTCTGGATCCATATCTTTAAGCTTGAACCCAACCAAGAACATTAATATTACCTCTATCAAACCAGTGTGGAAAAATAATGACAAAGATATAAATACTGCCGTCACAAATTTTGATAACCAAGCTTATACATTAACAATGTCTTATCATTTAACGGCAAATCAAAAAGTACAATGGTTTAATTTACAACCTTCCCCCGTTACCAATATCAAAATATCCTCGGATCACGCAACCGCAACCTTTGAACCGACAAGTAACGCATGGGAAATTCAACTACCAGAAATAGAAAAAACAAGAGCCCAAAGTAAAACCTCACCTGAAGTATTAGATAAAACAACCACTAATAGTTTTTCTTTAGCTAATGATAGTGCCGAGGAACAAACCGTTAATTTACGATTTATACATCCTAGACATTCCCAAACAGGATTTGTGCCTATTTTACGTGATAATAATGGCATTCAAACTGGCTGGCCAATTCAAGTAAGCAAAAACTGGCACATTCGTAAAGGTCGTCCACGCTTAACAAATGATGGAGGTTGGAGCCACACATCCCTTAGTTTAAAAGTTCCGGCAAAGAGTAATAACACTTATACCTATGAAATAGTGCATGCCAATTGGAATGGGGTACCAGCGGCATCGGTGGCACAACTGAGTTTAGTTGGTTGGGGCGGTAATGGTTTTTGGTTAGAAGCCGCTTTAGGCAACTGGAGTGAACACTTTTGTTTTCAACCTGGGCGTGCTTTACGTCGTTCAATGATTACTGATATCAGGCCCTTATTTCAAAAGGGCATGAACAACAAAAAAGATGATGATGGTTATAACTGGACTAGTAATGTTGGTGGCGGTGATACGGGTTTATTACATGATAGAAATGGACGTTATATTCCATGGAAACAAGCCAGAACAGAATTTCATTCCTTAGGCCCTATTTTATCTGAAGTATCTATCGAAGAAATCACTTCAGATGACTCAGCAAAATTACGCAGTACTTTTATCATTCCACGTAGCGATGATTTAAATCGAGCTTATATCAAACTTGAATTTGAAGTGCTGAAACCCTTCGATATTTCTCGTTTGGCATTATTTCAATTTGGTAATGATTATTATGCATCAGGCCATTCATTGTCAGTGAAATACGGTCAAGGTGATTCACTGACAGAAAAACGCACAAGAGTTAACGGCATTGCAAAGTCCCCAAAAAACTAAGTCAGTATCCACACCTTGGCTTGGTAATGCCCCTTGGGCCTTATTACCTGCAGAACTAAACCCTAAAAGTTTACGTAATGGTTATGGTAATCGTGCTGCAATATCGTGACTTTAGCGCCACAATTGCTGGTAAAAAACTGAATAACGCTTGGTTACATTCCTACAAAGTTGGAGATAACAACAAAGCAGATAATGTAAATATTGAATTAGGCATAGACCCTAAAATAGTGAAGTTGATGCCTGGTGATATTATCAATGCCACGATTGAAGTGCTGGCCTTACCAGCAAGTGCTGATTATTACCTTGGAAACGACACCACTATTAAGAAAATTATTAGTGGTAAAAATGGTATTCAAGCCTTAACCATCAATGAAGCGGTTAATAACCAAGTGACTATCACCAAAGCCGATGGCAGCAAAGTGCTGTCAACCCTCCCTCAGTTATCTTACGCCGACGCCTTACAAGGTTTTAGCGTTTCAGGCGGCCAAGGTTGGTATCCAATTAAAATTACAGGATCACCTCAGCCAAGCAAGGTTTACTGGGTCGAAGAAATAGATTCACGCTACGTACCATTAGGGAAACGCTACTATCAAGAGATCGAAGGACAGTGGAACTGGCAACCACAGCGTAATACTTGGAATAGTATATTAAGCCTACGCTCATTAGCTGATCACAAACAGATACGTCGTTTTAAGTTATTACCGAGGTAGCTAAGACAAGCGTGATAGAAAGCCATATAGAATAAAATCTACATGGCTTTTTTAGATACATAAATGTGTTTTGCTACTCAAATCCAAAGAAAACCTTCTAGAATATTGCTTTCGGGCAAGCTTTACATAGGCATATTTTGTAGAGATGACAACTAATTTTGTCCCGCTTACTAATTTTTGAGTTGAATCAAACAGAGTAAAATATACATGATATCACATGCAAATTTAGATTTTTACATACAACTAATCAGTCAATATCATTACATATAACAAGTCACATAAAATTATCTATCTATAAAATCAATCTATTATTTTTATGCCCCAAATAGAGTAAACCTTGTTCTATTAATCACTCTCCCCTCTTTAAAATAGTAATAAAAACAAAGAGAACATGCTATTCAATGGCCTTTCACAGATGTTTAGATGACTTAGCTTCATAAAGAATTAAACACAAAACCAATAAACTGCTCAATTTTTTTACAAAAAATATGTAAACAAATATGTGAACCCTTTGTAAATTCGTCTTTACAATAGAGTTAACATTAAGTACCTTTGAGTACAATAAACTATAAAAATACACTACAGATTAAAAATACCGAACAAACCGGTAAATATATTACACACACCTAGGAGGCACAATGAAACAACTACCTCGTAAAAAACAGCTAGTAATAGCCTGTGCGCAGGCGATGATACTAATGTTTGCGCAAAGTGGATATGCACAAGAAGAAACAAGTAACACTGGGGTTACTGCCGAAAAGGCGCAAGAATCTTTAACTGCAGTAGAAAGAAGAGCCAAGCAAAAAAAACTCGAAGATAACATTGAACAGATAGAAGTAATTGGCTATGCAGGTTCTGTTCAAAAAGCACTGGATACTAAACGTTATGCCAGTGGTGTAGTTGATACACTTATTGCTGAGGACATGGGAAAAATGGCCGATGCTAACGTAGCAGAAGCCATGCAACGTATGACAGGTATTTCAATTGACCGTGACGGCGGCGAAGGTACCACCATTAGTATCCGTGGTTTGGGTCCATCCATGAACCAAGTTTCTATGAATGGTCAAACCATGTCAGGAGTCGGATCATATGATCCAGCTGAACCTGATGCGGTTAATTCTGGCGTAAGCTTCGATACAATGTCAGCGGATATGCTCTCCCGAATTGAAGTCATTAAAACGCCTCAAGCGAGTACGGTTGAAGGTAGTTTAGGTGGTCGAGTTAATTTAAGAAGTAGACAACCGCTTGATAGTAAACGCACTCGGTTTACCGCGGGAGTTAAAGAAAGTTATAACGAATTATCAGAAAATATAAATCCATCATTTAAAATGGGTTACGTCGGACAGTTTTTTGATAATAAGTTTGGGGTAGGATTTGGTGCGACAAGTGAAATAACCCGTGGCCGAACTGACAGTGTTAACAGTACTGGCTGGAGACCAAAGGATGTAACTCACAATTATAACGGTTGGGCCTATATGCAGGAGGGCTTAACTCAAGATCCAAACTCCGCAGATATAAATACACCGGACCCAAGCAAACCTTTATACGGATATGACCAGGCTAACGGTCTTTTATATGATGGCAATGAAACACTTGTAGAAGATGTAGACTTTAATAGCTTGCGTAATTCAACGCAAACTGTGTATATGCCTGATCAATTTCAATATAGTTATACTGAAACTACAAAAAAGCGTAAGAATGTTAGCTTAAATTTACAGTATAAACCTAATGATGATTTATCATTTTATGCAAACGGTGTATACAATAATTTAATCAATGACAGTGAACGTTCACTTATGCGTTTAAATATGAGTTACGACCCTTTGCAAACGACTGTGACTGATACAAACGGAGTGGCGGTCGTTACTCCGGGCATAGACGGTCAGTACACTGGGGTAGACTTTGATGAAAATGGTACGGCTACCCGTGCTATGGATCTTATAGGTATCCGACAAATGATCATGTCATCAAGTTCTTTAGAAACCGATAACCTAACAACTAATATTGGTTTTGAATATGAAGATGAACTTTGGGTTCTCTCTGGCAGACTTGGCTTATCAATTGATAAGCAAGAACAATTAGCCTACAACCGTCTTGTAATACGTTCCTCATCTCAAACTATGGGTTGGGACGCGACTCATGATCCCAGACTTCCTGAATATGTTTATGGGCATACCACTAATGGCGGTACTGAATTAGCACTACATACAGGTGTTCATCCAGCAACTGGTGTTGCAGGGCTTGTAGCTGATCTTGACGGTTCTACAGTAGGACTTGACCCTGATGATATTCGCAATAACTATAATTACATCACGTTAAATAATGACCATATGTCCGTTGTAACTTCCTATCAAAATCAACGGGAATTAGAAGCGATAAATAGTAGTGCCCAACTCGATGTAGAATATTTACTTGATTCTGAAAATTTTGCATCAGTTGAGTTCGGTTTTTATTATACCGACAAGAGTACACAGACATATACTGATGCGCTTAATGTTGGTGTCACTGGTTTTAATACTATCTTCCTTGATTCAGCGGGTGCATCTGTTGACTTTCCAGTAGATAACTTCTTAGGTCAAACAGGTTCAGGAAGTGGTTTACCTCTGCAGGCACCAGTAACAGGATGGGCTTATGCTAATTATGAGATCATCAATAAATCGGTTATTGACGAATATAATAGATTTTACGCTATACCAGTAAACAATCTTGATGGCAGCTATCCGCAGATAACCAATGCGGACCAAATGAGAGGCACGTTAAACCCAAGTGGCAGTACTATTTTTGATGAAACCTATTCTGCTATTTATACTCAAATTAATGTGGATGCACTAGATGGTTTTTTAATCGGTGATTTTGGTTTAAGGGTGGTAAATACAAAAATTGGCACCGATGTTCATAACGGTGAAACTGCTACCGCAGCGGAATGTCAGAATGGCGTAACTTATGATAGAGAGGCATGTTTATTAAATTATGTCCATGAAACACAGACACATGATTACACCACCGTTTTACCTTCACTAAACTTGAAGTATTTGCTCAGTGAAGAGCTTATAACACGTTTTTCTATTGGCAAAGCTATGAGTAGAGCCAGATCACATCAAATTGACCCTAAACGACGTGTTGCTACAGGAACTCAAACCGTATACCAGGGTAATCCAGAGTTAAAACCTATCACGTCTGTACAACTTGATTTAACACTTGAGTGGTACTTTGATAAAGGCGCGATACTGTCAGCAGGCCTATTCCATAAAGATATCTCTAACTTCATATATAAACAGAAAAAATTGATCAATGACTTTTTAATCGATGCCAATGGTGACGCAGTGTTCGCGGATTATACAGAGTTGAATGAAGATGGGATTCTAGTCACTGAGAACAGAGAAGTTAACCCTTATTACTTACAGCAGGATGTTAATGGCGAGAGTGCGAAAATAACCGGTCTAGAAGCCGCATATAGCCAAAACTTTCACTTTTTACCAGACGATTGGTCAGGCTTAGGTGTCAATACGAATTATACCTATACCGACTCATCAGCCATTTATGAAGGCAATGATGCTAATGGTGTCGCCTTTAAAGATACGTTTGCTTTTGAAGGCACATCCAAACATACGGTAAACGCCTCTGTTTATTGGGAAAAATACGGCCACTCAGCGCGACTAAGTTACAACTACCGTACAGATTCTTTAAGTGATGCCATTACTGCACTTGGCGACAGCAGCTATACCGAAGCTTATGGGCAAATTGATTTTTCTGGACGATATAATATCAGTAAGTATTTAAAAGTTGGCTTGCAAGTGACTAATTTAACTGATGAATCTAATTATAAATACAACATGGCTATCAGTGATGGTTCAGGGTTAGACGGTGATGGCTACAAAAATAGAATATCTAACTATCAATTTAATGGTAGAACCGCACGCTTAACCATTGATGCTACCTTTTAATAAAATTTAAGTCTTGTAGCTGTGCTTTACAGATGAATATTGTAAAGCAAAGTTTAACTCTATTATAAAATAAGGAGCTAGAAATGTTGACACATTTAGCTTTGAATAAAAAAGTAATGATAGCCGCATGTATATGCGCCACCTTCATAGGTGCTGCTAATGCAAAAGCACCTGTAATATTAAATAATGCCCAATTAACGGATCATTATCTTAAGGCTGGTAGTCATTTTAGCGAAGTAAGAACTGATGCTGACGATTCTGACATAGTGTTGGAAGGTGAGTTTGATTTAACGGGTCATGCTTCAGCTGGCCAAGCGACTCAACAAACTCTAACAATAGATAGTCATGGCGTACCTTATAGTGCTTATTTATCTAGCGCTAATGATGATAATAATATTTACGTACTAAAGTTTGTTAACAATCGCTGGGTTCCCGCGGTAAGTGATGCCAGTGGCGAGGTTGCCCCCGTTATTTATGGTGACGCTGCATTTGGCGTATCTGCAGTGACTGCTGATGGCGCAACACCTTGGACAACTAACTTACCGTCAATACAGCTGACTACCGGTAAAGATGGTAATGTATATTTAGCTTATATTGACGTTAAAGCGGCAGAAGATCGAACTGCAGGCGAATCAGAGAACAACTTAAGAGTATTAAAACTAGTCGTTGCCGATGGCATTTCTTCTTGGGTGGCTATGCCATCAGTGGCTTTGCAGAATATTGATATCTTTAATATTGGTGCTGATTACATAGATATTGAAGTTGATTCGAAGGGTAATATATTTACACTTTTAACTAAGGTGGGTGATGGCACTAATGCTGCTTGGTTTACAAACTCTACTACTAGGTTAGTAAAATTATCAGCCGGCGCTAGTTCTTGGTTTAAAGTCGGAGGACCTATAACCACTCTTACCTCACAACGTCAGAATCAGTACCATACTGGAGCCTCAATAGCGATATCACCTAGTGATGAATTATATTTAGCCGCACAAACATATGTCGGTGTTGCAGGAAATGGTTCAGTACCCTTTGTGGTGCAAAAACTGGAGGCAGATAATACATGGACCGATGTAGGTGATCCAGATCAGCTTAGGTCAACAATGACAGGTATGGGTTCTAATACCGCAAGAGCGTGGGTGGCTAGCCCTACCAGTGATATTGAGATATCTGCATCAGGAAAAATTTATGTCGCGACTATGACACGACAAAATTATTTAAATGTTATAACTTTCGACCCATTTGAAGAAGCTGTTGGTGGCGCCGTACTGGAGTGGAAATCGCCGTTTGATATTTTAAGCACGCGATTAGACGGTCTAAATCCCGATTACAGCGGAGCGAATGTTTATGCTCCTAAGTATGTTGATCTAGAAGTGGGTAGCAATGACATTCCTTATTTGTCATTTCATAATTTTAATAGAGGAACGTCTCCTTTAGAAGTGGTAACCATACGTGATCAGTTCGTCGATGGTGAATTGGTGAAAGCATGGGTACCTATCATTTTTGATACGAATGAGACAACTTCTTCTTCAGGTGAGGTAGACCCTGACTTTTTAAGTTTAGCGCTAGGTTATAATGATAGACCTTATCTATTATATAGAGACGAATCAGGTGATAAACATTCTCGATTTTTAGTAGCAGAGGTAGAAAACTCTAACAATCTGATCCATTTATCAGTGACTGAGAAAGAGTTCGAAGCAGGTGAGCTTAAGCTTCAAGTAAGCTATGAAGATATTTTTGGTCCAGCGGTTACACCAGATGTTGAATTAGTCTGGAATGTAAATGGTGCGCATTATGATTTCTTCGACCCTATCGCCTTAGAAGATGGCGTTATTACCCTAAATGATGCAGTTTTACCGGACGGTGCAAATTTTAGATACCCATACTTCTTACTAGATGTTTATGCCAAACAGGCTGATGAAACGTCTCATACCAAACAAGAAAATGGGGTAACAGTACCTGATTATGCCACAGTAAAAGTTTCTTTTAAGTCAAGTCCTGATCCAGATGTGGTAGCAGCAAGGGAGTTTGCTTTTGTCGCTTATAACTGTGAGCCAGATGGTGATGAAGATGAAAACACCTGTACTGTCACCATGAATGAAAACGAAGAGTTACTGTTTGATTTTATTCAAAGTAAAACTCGACATATTGAAATTGACGGAAATCTTCCAGATGGTCTTAATTTTGATGTAAATGATTCAGACCCGACTAATGTAACGGCAAGTTTTAGTGGCAGAACTACATTTACAGCGGCTGCAGGGATTAATTCTCCTGGAGTGTACCAATTTACAGTAACAGCCTCTGACACTGCAACAACCACAGCAGATACTGAATCTGCTGTGGTTCAGATGACGATTAATGTTGTCAATGTAGAAAGAGATATTACTGCGGATTACAACTTAATTGCAGATGAAGGATCTACCTATAGTATAAAACCTGACTCAGCTGTTGCCGTTGAGTATTATAGCTATGAGATGGATGATGGTAACCTTCCATGGCTTAAATTAAATGCATTAAACGGTCAACTTACGTATAAACCAAGCTTTATTAATGTAGGTCAATATTCAGGGGTAGTATACGCCCATGGTTATGATGAAGTTGAGCCTGCTGCATTACCATTCACTATCGAAGTGATAAACATTCCTATGGTTTGGGATTTTGAAAGTGACCTTCGTTATAATGTGAATAATAACACTATCACCACTATCATTTCTGAAAATGCGGGATTCCCAAACTTTATCCCTACTGCTGACTCTACTATTGCTGTTAAAAGGTTTTATATTAAAACAGTGGCAGGTGAAGCATTACCTAATTTCTTAAAACTTGATACAGCTACAGGAGTCATTCGTGCTACCCCAGGTTTTGAATATGAAAGTAATGAACCTTATATATTTACGAGTGTTGCCGAAGGTTATGATGGTGAATATAAAGAAGTCACTCACCACGTTACTGTTACCCATGTAAATGCTCCGCCTATTGTTGAAGCTTTACAAGGGCCTGAAACTGATGGCCTAGAACCTGTATTGGTTGAAGTGCTATCTCAAATTTATGATCTTGACACTGAACAATACGGCGATGAAGTGTACTTGCTTACAGCTGAAGATAAATATTCACATACCGGTAAGGGTATATTAACACCGGTTGCTAATGGTTTTATTTATGCACCTCACATCCCTCTTACTGAGTTAGAAGCGCGACCTACGGATATTGCAGCAGAAGATGCGTTGATTACATTATATAGACCAGATGAAGTGGTTAATTTAGAGGTTCTTAACTCTGCTGATTCTGTAAGCGTTGATGCTGATGGATATGCTGTAGACATTACTGGTGAGTTAATATTAGATGATAATGGTGCTTTTATAAGCCCTACTATTGACGATGCAGGCATGGTTGTTGATGCAGTAACTGGCCTTCCTTTAAGTAATCCAAACATAGTGGTTATTTCTCCACGCGCTGACAAACTCGTTATTATTGATGAAATTGTTGCTGACTTAACTACACCAGATGATGGTGAGGTGACTATTACATTTACAGTCTCTGATGGCCAATTTGATGACGGTGAACTGGTTGAGGTTGAAGGTCAAGTGACTCTTTTAGTTCATGCTATACATGAAGAAAATTATAAACAAACATCTAGTGCTGGCTCATTGGGCAATTTATTAGCTTTATTTGCCTTAACGCTGTTGGTTCGTGTTTATAAGAGGAAAGCATAATGAAATTATTATTAAGTACTATTGCACTGAGTTTATTGGTAGCAACACCGGCTTTAGCCGCAAAAAAAGCCCCAAAAAAGAAAAATTATTATCCTTGGTTTGTGCAATTAAGTGTAGGACAGGTGGTAAGTAGTAACGCTGAAGAGCGTGCTGTGGAACATTTAACGGCTGCGGGTCATGAAATAGCAACGGTAGATTTTAAACAAGACTCAACAGGTTATATTTTTGAATTGGGTTATGAATTCAATGAAAATTGGGCCGTTACCGCAGGCTATTTAGATTTTGGAGACACCACATTTGATGTGACTAGTTTGACTGGTCATGGCGTTGAATTAATTGATGAAATAGCCCAATCCGCACCTAGATACGGAGATGGTAATACATTTTCACTTGTCTATAGTCTTGATTTAACGTCTGCAGTTTCCGCTTCTGTCGATGCTGGTATTTTATATTTAGAGTCAACATCTGAGGTAGAACTTGAATTTGTCACTTATGAAATTACAGACCATTCTATGCAGTATTTTATGAGTGCGGGTCTTGATTATAAATTCAATGATTATCGTGTAGGACTTCATGCACGTCATTATGAAATTGATAAAGTTGGCACAAATTGGGTTGGAGTGCGTTTGGGCTATCATTTTTAATTAAGCCCAAACACTAAGCTAAATAAGTTATCTATTTAGCTTTTACCTTCGATATAAATTCAGATGGCCACGAAAGATAATGTTAAAGGCCATGTTTACCAAAGATAATTAGGAATAATTATGAAAACTAAATTCCCATTCAAATATAATAAAGTGGCGGCATTATTATTGTTGTCACCTCTAGGTATGGCGCATGCAGCTCTACCCTATTTCCTTGAAAGTAGTACCGGCGGTACTGACTTTGAGTTGTTATTTACTACGCACGACAGTGCATCAAGCTCGATGTTATTAGATATTGATAATAGTAATAATGTACATTTAGGGTTTACATCAGACATTGACAGCGTGCCTAGGTACACAAAATATGAAGACGGTGTGGTGACGTCCCAAGCACTTGACGTGGGCTCTAACGCGGCTAATGGTTACCCTACCGTATTAGTTAACCCTGCGATTGAGAATGGTTTAGTAACTGTTTACAACCAAGGCGGTGTGGTTAAAGTTGCCACAAGTACTGATAATGGTGCTAGCTGGACTACTTCTGCGAATACTATGTCGACATCAATAGTGACAGATATAGATGCCGCTCAAGAGTTACGCCGTATACAGGCAAGTATTGATAGTCAGGGTAAAGTGTACGTGGCTTATACAACAACAACGGCTTCCGTTCTTGGAAAGTTTCATATTAACTCATATGACACCACAACAGACACTTGGGCTGACGAAACACAAACAGTTCTCGATACAAGAGATGTTAATACAGCTAATTATGAGCGAACCGATTCTACAGCAGATATTGTCATAAGTGCTGATGACAAACCTTATGCTGTTTATCGTGCGAGCAACCATTTTTCCTATGTTTATACACCTGATGCTGACGGTGTTTGGCAATCCTATAAATTGCATAATGGCGACAGAGTCATGCGGGCAGAGAATGCAAAAATTGCCATTGATAATGATGGCACTATTTACATACTATACTCTGGTAATGAAAGTTGGATGTGGAATACTTATATATACAAAGTGTCTGCATTGAATGATACTTCAGGTATTGCTGAAGGTGGAATTCTTGCCGAAAAACTATTAGATAAGTTAACGGTAACTCCTAATATTCAAAATACTGCCGGCAATACTGATGTTATACCCAATCTCGAAGTTCAATCTCTTAGCCGTCCTGTATTTGATAATAATAACAATATGTTTTTTGCCTTCAGTGACCCATCGGTAACCGATACAAAAGACTTTATTGTCGCTAAAGTTGATACAGAAACTGGTGATGCAACTCGACTCAACAATAACTATGTTGGGGTAACAGGTTTAGATGCACCATCAGCTGGTTTTAATACGGTCGATTTAGCCATTGATGGAAATGACCTTCCGGTCGTTGTTTTCAATGAAGGCACCCCAACCGTTATGCGATTAGCTCGTATTCCAAGTGGTGAATCATTAGCCTATACAATTAATGATGCGCAACTGTTGTCTGTTGGTAGTTTAACCGGTAGAGATACAGATGGTGATGTAATTACTTATACTATTACTGATGATCTAACGGGTGAGGCTGCCGGCAGTGCTGCAGCATTATTTACCGTTGATAGCGATACCGACCAATTGATGCTTAAGGCACCTGCCGAAGAAAATAATACGGTGTATAACCTTACTGTTACAGCAACAGCTAATAGTGAATCAACCAGTGTTGATATTGCGGTGACAGTAGAATTCCTGTCAGATAGAGATGGTGATAGGGTAACTGATATCCATGATGTTTTTCCTGATGATCCGACTGAATGGGCTGATCGCGATGAGGATGGTTACGGCGATAATTCAGATCCAACGCCAGATGACCCTAATGACGTGACTGGACCGACAATAATGTTCAATGTAGCGGAAGGCGAAGATAATCCTGTGTTAGTGCTTAACGCGACGGGATTCACTTCAGAGCTGACTCCCGCAATACTCGCTGATTTTGTTAATGCCAATATTACTGCTTCAGATTTCCGAGAGGGTGCAACGAGTGTTGGTTTTGCTTTAGGCACAAACACTCAATTGGTATCAGGTGTAAACACCATTCAATTAACATCTACCGATAGTGCTGGTAATGAAGAGACATTGCCTTTTTTCATTACGGTATACGTGAACCCAGTTGTACAAGTAGCGACTAATTTAGTTGTAGAAACCGATGGTATATTATCAGTACCCATTAATTTAAAAGGTACCGCACCTGCTTACCCTGTGGTACTTAACTATACAGTAACACCTAGCAATACGGGTATTACATCAGCGCCACTCACCGCTTCTTTTGATGAAGGTGATATTACGGTAATCAATTACGATTTAAGTAGTGTGCCGGTAGAAGAAAGAACACAAACGGGTGAAAGTATTTCAATTGAAATTACAGACGCGATTAATGCATCTGTTCCAGCTGGTACCACATCAACGGCCCAAGTTATCAGTGGTAATGTTGCGCCTGTTGTTACTCTGTCTGTTAGTCAGTTAAATGATGCTGGAACCTATGAAAATGTTAGTCTGGTTGCAGGTAATGCTGGCAATGCGGTTGTTGAAGTTGTAGACGGTATTGAGACGGTTGTACGTGAAGCATATGCCCCATTAGTTAAAGTAACCGCTAATATCTATGATGTTAATATGAGTGATACGCATTGCGTGACCTTTACTTCAATGGATGGTGCATTAGTAGAATATGTTGACCCGAATGAAGTGATAGACCCAGAAGCAGAACCTGTTGCTGGCTGTAATCTTTCAAATACCTTTATATTCGATCCTAGTAACCTTCCTAATAACCTTTTGGGTACTGGTAATAGCTTCCTTACTGGAAAATTTAACTTGGAAGTCAGTGTTGTTGAAAATCATTCAGTTGCGCCTTTTACTACCGAAAAATCCATAGTTATTGATGTTAATGGTATTCAAAGTAGTCTTATCCCGGATACTAATGAAAATGGAGTTCCTGATTACGCAGAAAGTGATACGACAATAAATGATTCTACAATATTAGGCATTGTTGCTGACGAGGCTCCATTACAAGTATCAGCAGGTTTATCATTGTCTCTTGGTGGAATTGCCCATGAAAACCGATTTACTAGTGGTTTAGCAGCAATTGATGCCGGTGAACTTGAAGCTGATTTACATTATACGGCAATATCAGACATCATTGATTTCAAAGTCAATGGTTTACAACAAGTAGGTGATCCTGTATCGGTTGTAGTACCACTAACTGGCAGCACTGTTATTCCTGAAGGGGCTGTATATCGTAAATACACAGATATCAACGGTTGGTTTAACTTTGTTGAGGACGCGAATAATATGCTTAAGTCTGCAATGAAAGATGATTCAGGTAATTGTCCTATACCTAATTCAGCAAGTTATACGCAAGGATTAACAGAAAATGATAACTGTATTCAGTTAACCATTGAAGATGGCGGCTTAAATGACGGTGATGGCCTAGCGAACGGTACTATTGTTGACCCAGGTGTATTAGTAACTCAAACCGTTAATACTCCGCCTGTAGTAACTGTTAGCACTCATGCAGTAAATAGTGGCGACACCTTTACTCTACTTGCTCATATTGAAGATGCAGAAAATGATGATATCACTGTTATTTGGGAGCAGGTTACAGGTCCTAATGCTGAAGTGATTGATGCCAGCACTGGTCAATTTACCGCTCCAGTTGTTACGGAACCAACTGACTTAACATTTATGGTTACGGTTAATGATGGTCAAGATACGGTAGTGAGTGAAGAGTTTACTGTAAAAGTGACGATTGAAAATTTAAAACCAGAATATGAAATAGAGCGCAAAGTTGGCTCATTTGGTTGGTTTATGCTTGCATTAGGTGGTTTATTTGCGATTCGTCGTAAACGTAAATAGCCTATAGTTAAGACCTTCGTTTGACGAAGTTTGAATAAAGCCAGTACATTAATGTACTGGCTTTTTTATTGCGCCCTATTCTTTACGACCTGAATTCTGGGTAAGCCGCATCTCTCGATAACGCTCTTTTTGCGCCTAGTTGCGTAGGATTTTCTAGCAATATCCCGCTATTACGTACGAAAAACCGCCTTGCTATACACAAAAATGTTGTCACCGAGTAAGTAACCTGAATTCTGGGTAAGCCGCGTCTCTCGATAACGCTCTTTTTGCGCCTAGTTGCGTAGGATTTTCTAGCAATAGCCCGCTATTACGGACGACAATCCGCCTTGCTATACACAAAAATTTCGTCACCGAGTAAGAATTTAGGTGAGGTGATTCGGGAAAATGTTATTAAATTATTGAATTTTAGTGATAAATTTAGCTTAAACGATACTTCTTATCCAGAACTCAGGTTAAGTATTAACGTCAAATTAACCGAGTGAATATCAGTAAGCTACTGAATCATAAATGAAATTCATATAAAAACGACACTTCTTATCCAAAGTTCAATATTTAGAAATAATCAAACCATTAGGCATTGTTACTATTTTGTTTCTTTTATGTTTAAAAAAACCAAGCTAAATATTGACATCACAACAAACAGCTGAGAAAATGCCCACCAGATGAGCATAAGCCCACAAAGTAATATTGGTAATGCTTAATAAAATGAATAAAAACTAGATTACAATTTAAAAGGGTATCCTTGTGTATAACAAGTCAAATACAGAATTAAAACGCTTAGAAGACGCAGCTCGTGCGGCTTGGCTGTATTATGTCGCCGAAAACACACAAGATGAAATAGCACAAAAATTGGATGTGTCACGCCAATCCGCGCAACGTTTAGTGGCCCTTGCTGTGAGTGAAGAACTCATTAAAGTACGCTTAGACCATCCTATTACTCAATGTATGGAATTAGCACAACAGTTAAAAAACAAGTTCAACTTAATAGATTGCGAAATAGTGCCAAGCGATCCTTCCTCAGTAGACTCTAATCATGGTTTAGCCCAGTGTGGAGCAGCATTAATTGAACGTTATTTAAAATCAGAAGTACCACAAACATTAGCTTTTGGTACTGGTAGAGCATTAAAGGCCTGCATAGATGAGTTACCTTCAATGCAATGTCAACAACACAAAATTGTTTCCTTGTTAGGCAATATGATGGCGGATGGCTCAGCTTCTGCCTTTGATATTGTTGTCACCATGGCTAACCGTATAAATGCCAAACACTATCCCATGCCTCTTCCTGTAGTAGCTTCAAGTGTTGCTGAAAAGCATATTTTGCTCAATTTAAAACCCGTTAAAAGCATTTTTAGTTTAATTGAACAAGCCGATGCAATCTTTGTAGGCATAGGCCAAATGAGCGAAAACTCCCCTTTATTAGTGGATGGTTTTATTAACCATACTGAGTTAAATGCCGTGAAAAAGGATGGAGCTCAAGGAGAGATTATTAGTTGGTTATATGACAAAAATGGTCAACTACTAACGAATATGGCCAATGAACGTGTTGTCAGTGCGCCGTTAACTATAAATAGCACGAAACCTGTTTACGGGATTGCTGCTGGTTTAGAAAAAGTTCAAGCAATTCATGCTGCACTTAAAGGTAAATTAATTAATTCGTTGATTACTAACGAATATACCGCTAAGTGCATACTAAAATTGGGTTAACAAATAATTTTGCCAAGTTTTAGGGTGCAATTTTAAAAATTATTTAAAATTGTTAATTATCAAACCCTAACTCTATATTTAATAACAATTGTCACAGACTGCTTATAAAGCAAAAAGATAGCAAGGAAATAAAATGACCAAAACTCAAAGAGACAACGCATTTAGTCAAATAAATGAAGAGCAAATGCCTGTCGCAAAAAATAAGTTACATGGATGGAAACACTTCGCAGGTTTATATGCTGGTGAACATGTAGCGGCAACTGAATTTGTTATCGGTGCAACCTTTGTCGCTTTGGGTGCGGCAACCATGGATATTATCTTAGGATTGTTAATCGGTAATTTATTAGCCATGTGTTCTTGGTGGTTACTTACCGCCCCTATCGCAGTCGAAACTCGGTTAAGTTTATATAATTACCTCAATAAAATTGCCGGTAATTCAATGACCAAATTGTATAACTGGGCCAATGTGGTGATATTTTCGGTGATCTCCGCTGCTATGATTACCGTGTCTTCCACTGCTGTGAGATTTCTATTTGATATTCCCGCGCAACTGAGTTGGTATCCCAATAGCTTTTGGTTTGTCGCCATAGTACTAGCCGTTGGCTCTATAGTAGTGTTTGTGGCTATGTATGGTTTTTCAACCGTAGCTGATTTTTCTAAAATATGTGCCCCTTGGTTATTTGTTATATTTATTGCTGGCTCATTTACTTTATTTCCCGCTTTATCTAACCATGTTTTAGGGGTAACCACTCTTGGCGGTTGGACAGATTTTGTCACCATAGGAGACAGTTCCATTTGGACAGGCTTTACTAGTGATGGCGAAAAAGGTATTGGTTTATTCGAAGTCATTGGCTTTGCTTGGGCTGCCAATTCAATTACCCATTTTGGCTTAATCGACATGGCGATATTTCGTTTTGCAAAACGTAAAAGTTATGGCTTGTTTTCAGGTGTAGGTATGTTTTTTGGTCATTACCTAGCATGGATCTCAGCAGGTATCATGGGTGCAGGTGCAGCAGTCTTACTTAAAACCTCGATCACTCAATTAGATCCAGGTGATGTGGCCTACCATGCATTAGGTTTAACAGGTTTTGTGATTATTATTATCGCCGGTTGGACAACGGCAAACGCTAACTTATACCGCGCAGGTCTTGCGGCTCAGTCTATCTTTGTCAACCAATCACGTGAAAAAACAACAGCAATAGTCGGTATAGTTACGGTAATTATTGCTTGTTTTCCATTTGTATTTACTCAAATGTTACCTTTACTTACCTATGCAGGGTTATTAGTTGTACCCGTTGGCGGTATTGTTTTTGCTGAGCATGTTTTGTTTCCAAAAATTGGTTTGACCCGCTATTGGGCTAAATACCAAAACATATCTCGCAGTATTCCAGCCATTGCCACTTGGGCACTAGCTTTAATATTCGGTTTTGGCTTAAATGTATTAGATGTGATGTCTTTTTATTACTTGTTTATTCCGACTTGGATATTCAGCATTGTGGTCTATACGGTATTGGCTAAAAAATATGGTGCCGATAAAGACTACAGCAAAGAAGTCGCAGCTGAAGCACTTGAACAGCAACACATTGAGACTTACCAAGCAGAACAAGCCAGTAACCAAAAAGCATTTATTATAGATAAAAGCCGATTCAGCAAATTGTTAAATGCTATTTCAACTATTTCACTATTAATTATTACAGCCTTTGCCTCGCAGGTGATGTTCTTTAGCGAAACAATGGATATCTATGACGTGAATAAAGCCCAATTTGAGCTGTACTGTTTCATTTGCACCATCATATATTTTGCCAGTGCTTATATGTCACTTAAGCGTCAAAAAGCACTGAATAACTAAGATTCAAAACAACAATAACACTAAGACCGCTGACTGTTGATGTGCATTGATTCAACAACAGTCAGTGCTAAAAATTAACAACTAAACTGTTTAGCTGACGGTATCGCTAGCCAGATTATCTTGTTGGTAAACTCATTTTTTGTAAGGTAAAGAACATGACTAATAATCAATTAAATCAATCAAGACTAGCTAATTTACCTAGCCATATTGATATTCCAGCTTACGATCGTAGCCAACTTAAGGCAGGGATTGTACACATAGGTGTGGGCGGGTTTCACCGTGCACACCAAGCTATGTATATTAACGAGTTGTTAAAGACACCCGGTTCTGAACAGTGGGCGATTTGTGGTGTAGGGCTATTAGAAAATAACCGTGGCTTACGAGATATTCTAGTCAAACAAGATTATTTGTATTCTTTAGTGGTACGTCATCCTAATGGGCAAATCGATAATAAAGTGATTGGTTCTATGATCGACTTTATTTTTGCCCCGGATAACAAACAAGCGGTTATTGACAAATTAGCCCATGTCGACACTAAAGTTGTATCTTTAACCATCACTGAAGGTGGTTACAACTTAAACCCTATCACAGGTGATTTGGATGTAAAAAATCCAGATATAATCCATGATATTGCTAACCCTAATACACCTATTACCGCTTTTGGCTATATTGCGGCGGCATTAAAAATTCGTAAAGATAATAATATGCAAGCTTTTACCGTGCAGTCTTGTGACAATATCCAACACAATGGTGCCGTCACCCGTAAAATGCTTTTAAGCTTTACCGCCCAACAAGATAAAGAGTTGAGTCAATGGATTGAGCAACATGTCGCATTTCCTAATGCTATGGTTGATCGTATCACTCCAGTGACCACCAAAGCAGATATTGATTACGTTACCCAAACCTTTGGTCTACAAGACGAATGGCCAATCACTTGTGAGTCTTTTGCCCAATGGGTTATCGAAGACAATTTTAGTGACGGACGCCCTAACTGGGACTTAGCAGGGGCACAATTTGTCAGCGATGTGACGCCTTTTGAAAAAATGAAAATTAGATTATTGAATGCTGGGCATTCGGTATTAGGTCTATTAGGCTCAATTCATGGTTATGCCACCATAGATGAAACAGTATCAGATAAAGACTTTGCCCAATACCTTCGTGCATTTATGGATTTAGAAGTCACACCTATGTTAGATCAATTAGACGGCATAGATTTAAATGAGTATAAAGACACTCTAATCGAGCGTTTTGCTAACCCTAATATTAAAGATAGTTTGGCGCGAATTTGTTCTGAAAGCTCGGCCAAATTACCTAAATTTTTAGTCGCCACCATTCACGAAAATTTAGCCGCAGGTAATGATTGCTCATTGGCTACATTAGTCATAGCCACTTGGTGTTTGTATAGCGACAAACAAGTTAGCCAAGCTCGACAAGCATTAGACATTCAAGATGCCATGCACAATGAGCTTACTGAATACGCGCAAAAAACAGCAACAGACAAACTAGCCTTTTTAAAACTAGACAGTTTGTTTGGTGATTTAATTGAGCAGCCTGCATTTAGCCAAAACTATAGCAAGGCAATTGATGCCCTTTATGCACCAAGCAGCAATATTAAACAGATAATGCAAAATACCCTTGAGCAAAAACACAACACAGTGACTGCGGAGACAAACTAATGAACAGCTTATTCATTAACGACAAACTACCTAGCGAAATCACAATCAATTGTTTTGGTGAAGTGTTATGGGACAATTTCGCCAGTGGTAAACGCTTAGGCGGTGCCCCACTGAACGTTTGTCTGCGTTTAAATTCATTGGGTATAAAAGCACAAATGTTAAGTGCTATAGGCGATGATCCTTTAGGACACGAATTGTTAGAGATCATTCAACAAAGGCAAATGAATACCGATTTTATCGCGGTGAATCCTGACAAAAAAACCAGCACAGTAGAAGTGACACTAGATAATAGTGGCTCAGCCTCCTACGAAATAGTGGCGGATACGGCTTGGGATAATATAGTGTTAACTCCAGCCCTTATTGAACAAGTAAAAGCTTCAGATATTTTTGTATTTGGTAGTTTAGTCGGCCGCCAAGAAACATCATTAAATACCTTAAAAGCATTAATTGAAGTGGCACAATTTAAAGTGTTTGATGTGAACTTACGTAAACCTCATTACCATCTTGAAACTTTAATAGAGCTGATGAAAACAGCCGATTTTATTAAACTGAATGACGATGAATTATATGAAATAGCCCATGCTATGGGTTCTAAATTTAATTCATTAGAGCAGAATCTTGAGTTTATTGCCGAGCAAACTAACACCCCTTACCTATGTGTTACTAAAGGCTCTCATGGTGCTTTATTAAAAATTAATGACAAAAATTATTACAACTCAGGTTACTTAATAAAGGTACTCGATACAGTTGGTGCGGGGGACGCATTTTTAGGCTCATTAATCTATCAATTGTGTAATACCACTAACGCCCAGTACGCAGTTAACTTTGCCTGTGCAGTCGGCGCTATGGTGGCACAGAATCATGGGGCCACTCCAGAATTATCAATAAATGATATAGAAGCCTTTATCAACCCAGTATAATTTTGTTGGGTGATTTGTTGACTTGTTTGTTGGCTATTAGACTGACTCACCTATTAGTAAAAAAAAACCGTAAGAGACTGAATATATTGAGCTTTTACGGTTTTTTAATTTATTAAGGATTACCCCACTTTTGCTAAAGTAAATTTAGTGTCTGCATCTCTAAGTAAGTACAAAGTTAAACAAGCAGCCCACATTGGCCATGCGGCAAAAAATAACAAATGATTAAATGCATCTGCGTATTGTGCATATGCGGACAAAGTTGAACCACCATGCATTAAAAATATCAGGCCATAAGTGAAACGCTTTTTCACCCCAGCGACAAAAGCAAGTATCAAAATTAATTGTAATGCACCCAATATATAAGCCACGGTTTCACCTACCCCGGCTATTGAATAAAACTTTTCAAAAATTTTAATGCTATGACCAGGATTAACAAACTTGTCTAAGGTCCAGACAAACATCACAATAAATACACCGAGTCGTAATGATAATAACGACCATTGTAAACGGCCTCTTAGTTCGTTGGGCAATGCTTCACTCATTGAAATTCCTAGTTAATAGTAAATGTTAAATTAAATAAACCTAGTGAAGGTGAATAGCTAAAGCTATCTTTTTCACTTCCACCAGCACAAGCCAAATGTTAGGCAAACTACAAGACCGCTAACCGAAAAAAAACTTACAAGCTTTTCTCATTTAATTGCATTTTCGCGACCAGTCCCCTATTTCATCGACAAATGGCATTTATTATTAAAGCTCTTTAATGCGCTGAATCATTCCAAAATTGTCACTCAAGCATATAGTCTTTTGACTATTTTTAGGCTAAAAATGAATTAATCGGTTATAAGCCTGTAATAAAAATCCGTGTTACAAGGTCTTTAAGCACAGGATGATTTTAAAAGAGAAAAATATGTCGATTTCAACGCACTGTATATTGATTAGTGCCAGTTTAATGGTCTCATTAACTGTTGATGCTCAACAGCAAAATAATAATGTAGAAAATGACAGTGTAGAATATATAACGGTTACGGGAGCAGCCCAACCTTCCTTAGTGATGTCTCCCAAAGACTCAATAGTAGATGGGCCATTTGGTAAAGATAAAAACTTAACCGAGATAGCTCGCAGCCTTACGTCAATTTCGAGCGATATGTTAGAGCAGCTTTCTATCGATGACTTACAAGACGTGTTAACTTTGGTTCCCAATACCTATTCAGCTAGCGGTTTTGGCGCACCTAGTTTACCCACTATTCGCGGTCAATTAGGTGAATTGTTTCAACAAGGCATGCGTCGTCAGGCAGGCAACAACGGTTTTGGTATTCCATTATCCTTTAACAGTGTGGGTCAAATTGATGTGGTAAAAGGTGCGCCATCAGTGATTTTAGGCACTAGCCAACGTAATGGTGGTTTTGTTAATTTAAATAATAAAGTGCCAACTCTCACGGGTACAGATATCAAATTACAAGCCAATGCAGGAAGCTGGGCTCATTATCGCGGCCAAATTGACATAAGTACTGCAATAACAGAAAACAAAAGCGGTATTCGAGTCAGTGCAGAATATATTGATAATGACAGTTACTACGATTTTAGCCAATTTCAAAGTGAAGACCTGTTTGTAGCTTATAAAGTACTGCCTGACGATCAATCCAGTTGGGACATTAGTTTTGAATATTATAAGGTCGACTTTACCGATAATGCGGGTATTAACCGTCCAACACAAAATTTAATCGATAAAGGTTTGTATATTACCGGTCAAGGCGTACAGCCTAATAGTTCGACTGTACCCGGTGCTTTTTCCTTAGTATCACCTACAGGTGAAGTACCCATTCCTCGTAGCACAGTACTGACCGATCCCGACAACATAAATAACGCACAAACCTATGTGGTACACAGTACTTATGAACGTCAATTAAACTCAGTACACAGCCTAACCAATCGCAGTTATTTTCAATATTTAGACCGTGAAGAAATTGCCCAAAACAGTTTTGTAGAAATCATAGACGGTGCCAAAACAGCACAAAACCGATTTGAAATACACTCTAATTGGTCTACTGAGCAGCAAACCACTTGGGGCTTAGATCTACGATATAACAATGTTTTAGGTTACAGCCAGTTTACCACTGAAGCCGACTTACCCATTGATTTAATGGGCAATATAGAACAAAGACGTATTCCATTAACAGCTGCACAACAAGCTCGCTTAGTGGAATTACGCCCAGATGTATTTGTATCCCCAGGCGCTAACTATGATATCGATAATGACGGCAGCAATGACTTTTCATTATCAGACACCACTGACTCCACCAGCTGGCAAACAGGTTTATTTGCGGAACAAGAAAGCAATTGGAATAACCGTTTTAGTACCACAGTAGGAATAAGAGCCGATCACTACGACGTCACCGCCCGTGACGCCCTACCCCCACAAGGACAAATTGCAGCACAAGATGACTTTAGCAAATGGTTGTACGCAGGCTCAGCTAGCGCACGTTTTAGCATCAACGATGATATGGTCAGTTATGCCACCTATAGCTATAGCGAAGCCACTTCAAACAGTATGGCCGGCGGCACAGTATTGGCTGCAGATAATAAAATCAATCCACTGAATTTTGCCACCCAAAACGAACTTTATGAATTAGGCATAAAATACGCTCCTGCTCAGTCACCTTGGTATATAGATGCATCTGTATTTGAACAAAGCCGAAGTTTACGTAACCGTGACGGCAGCAATACCGGTATTATTGCCAAAGGGTTTGAAGCACAAATGTTTTATCAAGACGATAAGCTATGGGCTAACTTAGGTTACAGCTATTTAGATGCACGTTACGACGATTCTGCCAGTAGCCAAGACTCACAACAAGTAGCCGACGCCTTTGATAATTCTCGTCCTGATATTATTCAAGGCACAGGTTTAGGTGCGCCAAATTTTGCAGGCTTTGCAGCATCGAACCAACGGGTTCAAGGTCTACCACAGCAGACTGTATCTGCTAGTGCGGGTTATCAAATTTTAGAAAACTGGGATGTTTCGGGCTCTGCCATTTACAGCAAAAGTTATCCGCTGGATTATCTGGCAACTGTATTCATTCGCGATCAAATAACCATTAATCTCAACACCAGTGTGGCCTTAAACGAGCAATCAAATTTACGCTTTGAAGTGCGTAACCTGACAGACGAAAAAAATTGGCGTCCTGTTTTTGAAGGCGGCTATTTTGGTTCCACTTTGGTTTTTCCTGAACTTCCTCGCAGTGTTCAGTTAACCTACACCTACAACTTTAGGGCTTAGTCATATAATGAATAATAAACGTGCAATATTGGTCGTGATCATAGCAGCGCTAGTCGCCAGCTTCTTTGTGTTCGACCTCAATCAATACCTCACCCTTGATAGCCTAAAAAACAATCAACAAGACTTAGCTCAATACATTGAAGCGAACTGGCTAGTAGCATTTATCGGTTACTTAGTCATATACGCTCTCGCTACTGCCCTTAGCGTGCCTGGCGCAGCGATATTAACCTTAGGCGCCGGGGCATTGTTTGGTTTCGGTTGGGGATTGCTATTGGCGTCATTTGCATCGAGTATTGGTGCAACCTTGGCCTTTTTGACTTCACGATTTTTATTGCGAGATTGGGTTAAAAACACTTTTTCAAAAAAACTTGAATCCATTGATAAAGGCATCGAAAAAGACGGCGCATTTTATTTATTAAGTCTGCGTTTAGTGCCTATATTCCCATTCTTTATTATCAACTTGGTGATGGGTGTTACTGGTATTAAAACTTGGACCTACTACTGGGTGAGCCAATTAGGCATGTTGATAGGTACAGCTGTTTATGTGAATGCCGGCACACAACTGGTTGAAATCAACCAATTGTCAGACATTATTTCAACAGATTTAATTTTGTCTTTTGTACTGTTAGGCATATTCCCGATTTTAGCTAAGTTTATATTAAGTGCGTTACAACAAAGACGAGTTTACAAAGGTTGGAAAAAACCGAACAAATTTGACCGTAACTTAGTGGTTATAGGGGCCGGTTCAGCAGGTTTAGTGACCGCATATATAGCCGCAGCGATTAAGTCAAAAGTGACTTTAGTTGAGCGCCACAAAATGGGCGGTGACTGTTTAAATACCGGTTGTGTACCATCAAAAAGTTTATTACATGCCAGTAAATTAGCTCACATACACCACAGTTCACAAAACGCAGGGGTAACCTACGATGCGCCGAAAATTGATTTTAAGGCGGTGATGAACAAAGTACATAGCGTAATTAAGTCAATCGAACCACATGACTCAGTTGAGCGTTACGAATCATTAGGTGTCAATGTTGTTATTGGTAGTGCCACTATCGTTTCTCCTTGGCAAGTTGATATTCAAACAGAAGACGGCGTGCAATCACTGACCACACGTAACATAGTGATTGCTACCGGTGCCCGTGCTTTTGTGCCTGATATTCCGGGTTTAAAAGACATAGACTATTTAACCGCTGATAATCTATGGGAAATTCAAGAACAACCAAAACGTATGATAGTACTGGGTGGCGGCCCAATAGGTTGTGAGTTATCCCAAGCATTCGGGCGCTTAGGCACTCACGTCACTCAAATTGAACGAGGCGCTCAGGTGCTAAGTAAAGAAGATCCAGATGCAGCACTATATTTGCAAAATCAGTTAGAAAAAGACGGCATAGATTTACGGTTGAATACCAGCGCCATCGCAGTTGAAACCAGCGAAGAAGGCCCTGTATTAGTGGTGGAATCGGCAGGTAAAGAAGAGCGTATTCCATTTGATAAAATATTAGTGGCTGTTGGACGCCAAGCCAACTTAACTGGTTTTGGTTTAGACAAATTAGGCATTGAAACTGACCGCACAGTTGTGACCAATGACTTTTTACAAACCAAATACCCTAATATATTGGCGGCGGGTGATGTAGCTGGTCCTTATCAATTTACCCATACTGCAAGCCATCAAGCTTGGTATGCTGCAGTGAATGCATTGTTCAGACCCTTTAAAATATTTAAGGTGGATTACAGTGTGATCCCTTGGGCCACATTTGCTGAGCCAGAAATCGCCACGGTCGGATTAAACGAAGTGGCAGCAAAACAACAAGGTATAGAAGTAGAGGTCACGCGCTACGATATAGGCGGTTTAGACCGAGCTTTAGCCGATGATCACGCACGTGGTTTTGTAAAAGTATTAACTAAACCGGGTAAAGATAAAATACTCGGTGCCACAATAGTGGGTGCTAATGCCGGAGAATTGCTGGCTGAATTTGTTCTCGCCATGAAACACGGCTTAGGCTTAAACAAACTATTAGGCACTATTCACATTTATCCCACTATGGCTGAAGCCAACAAAAACGTAGCCGGAAACTGGAAAAAAGCTCACGCTCCAGAAAAAGTTCTAGCTTGGCTTGAACGTTTTCATACTTGGCGTCGTAAATAACCTGATATAGGGATACCCTGAGTTTAGGTTAAATAAGATAATAACGACTTGGGCATGGTGTATTTGTTATGCCCAAGTCATTAAATAATGAAGCGCCAGCGCTATAAAAAGTCACGCTCTTCACGAGGAGTAATATGCAAAACCAACTCGCTAGATCCATCAACTGCAAAACGTTTATGCAAACAATGCTGGCTGGGAGTACTTTTATTTTATTGGCATTTTCAGCAACACTAAAGGCTGCTGACTTTGATCATCACTATAAAAATTATGATCAATTACTCAAACAAGTGGTTAATTTGTCTGCCGATAAAAAACAATCACGGGTTGACTATCAGCTATTAACCAATAAAAAAGAGCCGTTACAACTAGCTTTACAAACATTTTCAAATGTCACAAAAAACCAATATGACACTTGGAATGAACCGCAAAAACTTAGTTTTTTAATCAATGCTTATAATGGATTTACTTTGCAGTTAATTGTTGATCATTGGAGCGAATTCAAACAAGGCGATGCAGAGTCTATTCGTGATTTAGGCAGCTTTTTTACTACTCCTTGGGAAAAAGAATTTTTCACATTATTCCAGAAAAAACATAACTTAGATGACATTGAGCATGAAATGGTACGTAAATGGTTTAAAGAGCCACGTATCCATGCTGTTTTAGTCTGTGCTGCTGTATCTTGCCCACCACTTCGTAACCAAGCCTATATTGCGGATTCTTTAAACCAACAACTTGATAATCAAATGTATATATTTTTAGCCGATAACACCCGTAATTATATTGATGGTAAAAAAGGAAAAGCCTACCTTTCATCGATTTTTAAATGGTACCGTGGTGATTTTGAAAAAGGCGATGCAGGGTTTTCGTCTTTATATGATCTATTACAAAAATATAATAAAGCTCTTATTTCAGGGGAGCAAGAACAAGCTATCCGCAGTTTGTTAATGAACAATGACTTCCCTATACTATTCAAAGACTATGACTGGCGCTTAAATGATGTGGCTAACTTTTAAATCTTCTCGTTTA
Source organism: Paraglaciecola sp. L3A3 (assembly GCF_009796765.1). Classification (NCBI taxonomy): domain Bacteria; kingdom Pseudomonadati; phylum Pseudomonadota; class Gammaproteobacteria; order Alteromonadales; family Alteromonadaceae; genus Paraglaciecola; species Paraglaciecola sp. L3A3. The sequence goes on along the minus strand of NZ_CP047023.1, from coordinate 1,828,638 downwards.
TTTTCCAAGGTGAAACCAAAAAAAACGTTAGTCAGCTTACTGACACTTTTTACTCTTTGTTGTTTGCCATTTATTTCCATTTCATATGGACAAACCTCATTAACAGCAGAAGTTGAGCAAAGAGAAAACAACCCCCAATGGCAACAAACCTTAGCCGCCGCTAAAGGCCAAAATGTGTATTTTTATGCTTGGGGTGGATCAAAACCAATCAACGATTATTTACGCTGGGCCACACGGGAAATAGCTCGCCGTTATAAAATCCGTTTACACCATGTTAAAGTCGCTGATATCAGTGAAGCAGTGAGTCGTCTAAAAGCCGAAGGAGGCAACAAAAGTGCTATCGATTTATTATGGATCAATGGCGAAAATTTTAGTTACTTAAAACAACAAGATTTGTTACTTGGTCAACTATGGGCTGATATTCCTAATAGTGTATTACTCGCCACCCAAGTATTCCCCCTAAAAAACGATTTTGGCGTAGCGATTGAAGGTTATGAAGTACCATGGGGCTTAGGCCAATTTAACTTAATCGCTAACAGTGACATCTTTAATAACAGCCGTACAGACAATCTAACCCCAGCCGATATTTTAGCCGCTGCCAAACAGCACCCTGGCCGCATTAGCTACCCTCGTCCACCAGAGTTTCACGGCACCACTTTTTTAAAACAGCTCTTAGTAGCACTGAGTAATAAAGATCCGCGACTGTATTTACAGGCAACCCTCGAGGCCCAGTCTGCATTATTACCCTTACTATGGAATTATCTTGATCGGCTACATCCACTGACTTGGCAGCAAGGCAAAGCGTTCCCTAGTTCCAATACGGAACAACTCTCTTTGTTTCAGCAAAAACAATTAGTCATGGCAGTGAGCTTTAACCCCAATGAATTAGCCAAAGAACAACATGCAAAACGTATTGCTGACTCCGCCCAGCGTTTATATTTTAACGACGGAGCGATTACCAATAGCCATAACTTAGCCATACCTAAAGGATCACAAAGTCCAGAGGCCGCTAAAGTGGTAATTCACTTTTTATTAAGTGAACTAGCACAAAAACAAAAACTCACTGGCAGTTGGGGAGATCCATCGGTGATCACACCTTTATTAGATGACACATCAAGGTTACCCGCTCAACAAGAATTACACAGCTCATGGCAACAGGTTATTGAAGATACATGGCAACAAAGATACGGCGCTTAACCCTTAGTACGGCCTGGCTGATTGTTGGGCTAGTCGCAGGGATGCCTTTATTCGGGGTCATAATTGGTTTATGGCCAGCGGTAGAGCTATCTTGGACGCAAGTCACAGACTTTTTTACCTACAAAGGATTGGCTTCCAGTGTACTCGACACATTGCTTTTGTCCTTGTTGGCTCCGCTTATTGCCCTGTATGTCGCCTTCATGGTCTACAGCCAATATCGCTTTAACCCTAAATGGCAAACCTTAGAACAACGTCTGGCCCCTCTTTTATCACTACCCCATTTAGCCGTTGCACTGGGGTTAGTTTATTTATTCAGCTCTGGTGGGATGTTATGGAGCAGTATCTGGGGCTTATTTAACGCTCCAGCTCCAGAATGGTTAGCTCTTCCTAGAAAAAGTCTGATCACCATGACACTCGCTATTAGCATTAAAGAAGTACCATTCTTTTTGTTAATATTTAGTGCCTTAGGTCGTCAATTAGCCATCAAAGACTGGTTACTACAGGGCCGAGCATTGGGATATAGCGAAATCACCAGTTGGTGGTTACTGGTGTTCCCCATTATGTTAAAGCAAAGTCGTTTAGCTTTATTAGCCGCCATGGCTTACACCTTATCAGTCTTGGATATCAGTTTACTCATAGGACCTAATATTCCTGAGCTTTATGCTGTGGTGTTATATAGCTGGCAAACAGGTTTTACTGAAGCACAGCAAAGTTACGCATTTATCGGTAATCTATTATTACTGGTGATGCTGGGCTTATTAATTTTTAGCATTTACCTACACGAGTGGCTGATCACTAGAGGTTTATTAGCACAAGCCGTTATGGCCAACCCTTTAAAAATTGCCGGTTTAAGCCATGTCTTTACCGCATGGTTAGGCTTGTTCAGTGTGTTAACTGTGACCATTTTGCTAACCTTCATACTCTGGTCCCTAGGTTGGAACAGTCAAAATAGTTTGAGCAATATCAATTGGTCTTTTACCTTATGGCAAGATGAATGGTTCTTTTTTCAAGCTCCTTTATTAAATAGTTTACATATTGCCTTATTGAGCAGCGTTTTAGGGGTCGCTATTAGTTTGTTGGCGCTTGAACTACAAAAACAAAGTCGCCGATATTTACCCGATTATGTTTGGTTGTTAGCCATATTATTACCCCAGTTAAGTATGGTTTATGGCTGGCAAATAATACATACCCAGGTAGGAGCTGATTACAATACCTTTTGGATCGTGCTGTCCCATTTACCTTTTACCTTTGCTTATAGTTATTTAGTGTTAAAGGGGCCTTTTCAAAGCTTAAATCGGCATTATGAGCTGGTCGCAGCTAGCTTTGGTTATAGCTATTGGCAATCTTGGTGGCAAGTGCGCTTTATGTTATTGCGTCCTGCCCTACTTAGCGCCTTGGCTCTGGCGTTTTCGGTGAGTATTGCTCAATATATCCCAACCCTAATGATAGGCGCTGGCCGAATATCCACTATTACCACGGAAGCTGTAGCAATAGCCTCAGGCAATGAACAAAGTATTACTGCAGTCTATATGCTGATACAGGCAACATTACCTTTTTTGGCCTTTTTAATTGCCAGTATATTGGCTCAACGGATACGAGGAAGCTTTGATGCTACACATCAATAATTGCCAGATAAAGATTAAAGATGGTCATATAACCTTACCCAAGATCAGCCTTGCTGCTGGTGAACTTCTGGTGGTCACTGGACCCAGTGGCATGGGCAAGTCGACATTTTTACATTGGTTACTTGGGGATAAAATCGAGCACGCGCAAATAAGCGGTGATATTAGCCTGAATGGTACCCCTTTAAATTCGCTGAATATAGAACAAAGACGCATAGGTTTATTAATGCAAGATGTGCATTTATTTCCTCATTTGACTGTATTAGACAATATCTGTTTTGCCTTGCCCCACAATACAAAAGGCCAAAACGGCAAAACACTTAATAGACAACAGCGTCGTGAGCTAGCTACAACTATGTTAGAGAATATTGATTTAGCTTATCTCGCCCAGCATTATTCTGAGCAACTAAGTGGTGGGGAACGCTCTAGAGTGGGTCTAATTAGAGCCCTAGCCAATGAGCCACACGCATTGTTAATGGATGAACCCTTCGCAGCACTTGACCCTAAAACCAGTGAGCAAGTCAGTCAGTGGGCATTTAACCAACTGCAAAGTCGAGGTGTACCTAGTATTATGGTCAGCCACGATCTTGATCACTTACCCTCCCAAGCGCAACATTTGAATTTAGCCGATTTTTTTACTGCTGATGACAATAAACAAGGTAAAGCATGATAGATCCCCTATTAAATAAATTATTAAAAAAGCCATTATGCGGTGCAGCTAAACAATTAATTAAATGTGGTGTTAACGCCGATGCTGTCACCTTAATAGGCTTTATTATTGGCATATTGGCGGTGCCAGCGATTATTTTTGAGCAGTATATTTTGGCTTTGTGTTTAATCTTATTAAATCGTCTAGGCGACGGATTAGATGGGGCGATAGCAAGAGAGACTTCACCCACAGACGCAGGTGGTTTTTTAGATATTACTTTGGATTTTATTTTTTACTCGGCTATCGTTTTTGCCTTTATATGTGCTGCCCCAGAACAAAATGCCATTGCTGGCAGTTTTTTGATGTTGTCATTCATGGCCACAGGCGGGAGTTTTTTAGCTTTTGCTATTATGGCCAGTAAACATAATATCGACAGCCCTAAATACCCGCAGAAAAGTTTGCATTATATGGGCGGCCTAGCTGAGGGTTTCGAAACCATTTTAGTATTGTGTTTATTTTGCTTGTTTCCCAGCCAATTTGTACTCATTGCTAGTATATTTGCTGCTATATGTTGGTTAACCGCTATTATTCGTATATGGATGGGATACAACACCCTAATCGCCACAATAAAACCTAAGGATCTTTCCGGTTAGCAGGGTCGCGAAAAGGTATCAATAACACAGTAGCAATCCCAGTGTTGTTAACTGCCTCGGAATATTCTTTTAATCCTAACACTAACCCTTGATCTCCTGCCTTTGCTTGCTGGGTATAACTAGCAAATAGACGATCCCAAATGGATAAACAAAATCCGTAGTTACTATTGGTTTCTACCACAACCTGACTATGATGTATGCGATGCATGGCTTGTGTCACTATCAATTTACGTAGCGGCCATTCAAGCCAGCTGGGTAACTTGATATTACTGTGATTAAAAATAGCACTGGCATTTAATAAAATTTCGAACAACAAAATGGCTTCAATGGGTATACCCAAAAGTAGAATTCCCGCTGCTTTAACCACTAAACTCAAGGCTATTTCTAGTGGATGAAAGCGTAAGCCGGTAGAAGCATCTAAATGGGGGTCAGCATGATGCACTCTGTGTAAGCGCCATAACATTGGCACAATATGAAATACCCTATGCTGCCAATAAATCAAACAATCAAGCATGATCACAGCCAGCAAGATAGCCAACCAAGGAGGTAAATTGATAAGATTAAATAAGCCAAAGTTTTGCTGCTGGGCATAAATAGCTGCCACAGCCAAACCGGCTGGAACCATGACTCGTCCAACAAGGGCACCACAAAAAACCAGAAAGAAATTAGTTAACCAACGTTTAGTATTCGCCACAGGAGAAATACGATTGGGCCGCAAAGCTTCCCAAATCATCATGATCAGCAGTACGCTGATAAAGCTACCGATACGTAGCCAGGCCTCATTGTTCATATTTAATTAACTACATTTTCTAAATTTTATTAACTCTGAGGAGGTAGAAACGCCAACAGAACGCATAACTATGCTTTTATATTCCATAAATTTTGATTTCCTAGTACACAAAAATATTTATGAGGCTCCCAATAAAAAGGGGGCGGTTCATCAATATGTTCCGGTATAAAAGCATGCTCTAATTTTTGCGAAATTTCGGACACCGGTTTTTGAGATCTGTTTTCTAGCTTTTTTCGTGCTTTATGAAAATGCATATTCCGATCTTTTTCAATTTCTTCATTTATACAAAACTCTGTAAAGACTAGGTTCTTGCTTACGGGTAGGCAAATCGGCTGTTCCGACTGTTTAGGGTTAAGTTCGGTGACAATGGCATATTCATATTGTTCAATCTCATTGCCGAATACGTCATTCGGGATATATACAATACCGTAACCAAGGGGAAATTGGCCAACAATACTGACAAATACTTTTGCGAGCTGACTACTTATTTGTTTTTTGACTGCTAATTGAGCAACAAGAATAGAAGCATTGGTCCAAGATTTTTTGCTGAAATTTTCTTTTGTAGAAAAAATAACGGATGAATATTTTTGCGGTATTTTAATAATTTCACTGGTGCCGAGTTTGCTGAAATTAGCACCTTCCACTAATGATATTTGAAAATCTAAACGTTCTTGTTCAGCTTCAGAAAAAGCGCTTGCTTGTTGTTTTTCTGCTATTGGACTGAGTTGGCAACCTAAACCATGTTTTAAATAATCAATTGTATATTGATAATTCATGTCTAACATTTGTTGCCGCTCATCTTTATTTAATAAGCGAAACCTGTCTTTGTCATCTTCTTCTCCAGCCAAGATTGTCGCTAGTTTAGGGTGTTGAAATCCAATATCTTGGAAAATAGCAGCAAGCATAATGGGCATAAGTACGGCTTGGGTATAACAAATATGATTAGCAGCCTCAGGCACATAACGTTGTTTAACATCATATTCTTTCAGTATATAGGGATTTTGAATGGTGCCATCTAACATTAACTTATCTAACATTCTTAAACTTAAAACAGTTTTGTATGCGGGTTTAAGAGTCTGATGAATTTCAGCTAATTGTTTACCTTCGCCTGGAGAAAAGAGCGCTATAGTGGTTAAAAATTTGCCACTTTTATACTGTGTTTGCTCGTAATTGTCACCTTCTGATAAAGAAAGTATATGCATACATATTGTTATGGCTTTGTTTAATCGGTCTAATCTACAAGCTTGTTGACGAATACGCTCTTGGTTTAAATCGTTTTTTAGTTTTTCAATCTGCAAAGAATGGTTTTTAGCATTAGCTTTGACAAAATACTCAGATCGATTGTATAATTTATCAATCTGATCAGAAATTAATTTAAGTTTGGTTGCATTTTTCTCAGCATTTTTAAAATAATCTTTGGCATGATCGTACAAAGAAGGGCTATGAGGATTTTGCCCACTAATAGCCTTGATCAATAGATCGACTGACATTGTGTAACTGGTATTATTTTGTTTACTTAACACAACTCATCGCTTAAATGGTCAAATTGATCGTATTTACTATTAATTTAGCAATATCTTACACAAAATATAGTATAAAAATTAGTCTTTAGTATATTCAATTGTCACTGCGTCTTTATTTGTAGAAAAAGAACTGGGTAATATTTCAACTCCGACCATTCTGCCTAGTTTAATTGCCAATGGGATAGTAATAGGAGCAAAGGGCAAAACCGCAAATATACCAATACCCACACCTTTAATCACATCAAAAAATTGAGCATTGGCTTCAATCATTTCTTCTTTTGAAGCTTGCCCTTGTGAGTATTTCCGATAAGTTTTAAGCATAGATTTAGTTTCATCAGTTTCCTGACGAAGCGCACGTTTAATCAGCAACATTTGACGCTTAAGGTTAATTTTAACCTTAAGCTTCTTAATGCGAATAACACGAACGGGTGCTTTATGTATTACTCTCCACACTTTCATTTATTTTTAAAACACTCTGAATTAAAGAATACTTTGTGAATCATACACCACCACTTTTCCCCATAGATGAGCAGCATCTTTGATAAAAGTTAAATGTACATCTTCACTTTGATAAAGGTCTTGAGCGGCTTTGTTAGTAAAAGTAACCACTAAAGTGTAATCATAACTACTATCCACTACATCTCTATCAGATGCAGCTTTAGTTCCAATATGTTTACTTTTTACATACTTAGAAGAATTAATAAATTTGGTTAAGTGATGTTCAAATTCTTTACGTTCTGCTGCATTTTCTGGGTTATTAAGCCAAAAATAGACGGAATGTACAAAACCACCGGCTTCAATTTTATTCTGTTCAGCATTAGCCATAAAACAAACTCCTAAATAAGTTATTAATATAATAAGTAATTTTTTCATTATTCACCTTTTAAATAGAATGACAATTAAGATTTTTGTTCACTATACCCTAACCCAGTAATATTTAATTAATACTGTTTAACATAGAACTAATGAAATTTGATTTTTAAAGAGGAATGGCCCACTTAATTGAGCCATAAAATGAAAAATATAACGAATGGTAAATGATATGTAACTAGTTAGTCGACTATACCTTTGGGGATATCGTCGCGGATTTCTTGCCAAATTTTTCCACTTTCAAGACCATATTCTCTGATAGTAAGTGGTACTTGTTTATAATCACCTGTTTCTGCAAGAGTTAATAAATTTTTGTAATATTCTCGAGTCAAATCGCGAGATTTTTCAATTGAAAAATAATAACCACCAATTCGCGAATATAACCCTCTAAAGCCATTCATCATTAACACATAAACAGGATTACCTGAAGCAAAAGCCAAATCATGATGCAGTTGATAATCTGAATCAGCAAATACTTGTGGATCATCAGAAAGCTCTAGATAAGCATTCAAAATTTCTACACATTTTTGCTGATTAGTATGAATGGCACCACGAATAAATACCGCGCTTAAATTAGTGCGAGCAGCTAAAAGATGATCGACAAGTTCAGAAATGCCGTCTTCATCCAAACGAGCTAAAGTTTCTAAAATGTTAAGGCCAGATGTTTCCCAAAAGTTATTTACTTTAGTGGGCTTACCATGCTGAATAGTTAACCAACCATCACGGGCTAGCCGTTGTAACACTTCCCGTAACGTTGTACGTGTAACGCCAATCAACTCAGATAACTCGCGTTCTGCAGGTAAAATGGTACCTGGAGGAAAACGTCCACTCCAAATCGATTCAACTATATATTCTTCAGCGAAACCTGCTGGACTTTGGGCCTTATATATCATCAACAACTCACTTCGTTATAATTGTTATTTTGAATATTCGAAACTGATTGTACCAGATGATAATTGTAGGTAACAATGAAACTTTAACTTTGTAGTCAATTCTTACTTAAAGGCCAGTTAATTTTTAACAAATTATCATCTAAGTATGGGATTTTAAGACAAATTTTGTTTACACTGAGAAACTAAATAGTTTCATAATATAATATTGTGTTGCAAGGAACCATAATAATGCAAATGTCTATCCCTCGAGCTGTCGCAGCAAATTTTTTAGGAAAAGCGCCAACTTGGTACAAACAAGCTATCATTACTTTTCTTATTATTAATCCTTTGTTGTTTATTTATAATCCTTATATAGCTGGATGGGCACTAGTAGTAGAGTTTATTTTCACTCTTGCAATGGCATTAAAATGTTATCCATTACAGCCGGGTGGCTTATTACTGATGGAAGCCTTATTTATCGGTATGACAAGTCCAGAACATATGAAACACGAAATGGTAGTGAATATAGAAGTTATTTTACTCTTAGTGTTTATGGTAGCCGGTATTTATTTTATGAAGGAGTTACTTCTTTATTTATTTACTAAATTAGTGTTAAAACTTAAAAATAAAATCGCACTATCTATCGCATTTGCAGCCTCATCAGCATTTTTATCTGCATTCCTTGATGCATTAACTGTTGTTGCAGTCATTATTACTGTGGGCTTAGGTTTCTATTCTATTTACCACAAAGTCGCGTCAGGAAAAGACTTCCAAGCGGACCATGACCATTCACATGACGAAGAAGTACCTAGCCCAAGTCGTCAAGACTTAGAATCTTTCAGAGCATTTTTACGTAATTTAATGATGCATGCCGGTATTGGTACAGCCCTAGGTGGTGTAATGACTATGGTGGGTGAGCCACAAAACCTTATTATTGCCGATAAAGCAGGTTGGGATTTTGTTGAATTTTTTGTTCGAATGTCACCTATCACCATTCCGGTATTTATTGCAGGTTTAACAACAACCTTTGTTGTAGAAAAATTTAAACTGTTTACTTATGGCGCAGAATTACCGCCTATTGTTAGAGAGATTTTAACTGATTACAGCAAACACGTGGATGCTAATTTAACCTTACAAGATAAAACAAGATTAACGATCCAAGGGTTAATTGCAATTTGGTTAGTGGTTGGATTAGCTGGGCACTTTGCAGCAGTAGGTTTAATTGGTTTATCGATTATAGTTTTAGCTACTAGCATGAGTGGTGTTATCGATGAACACTCTATTGGTAAAGCCTTTGAAGAGGCTCTGCCTTTTACTGCTTTGTTATGCGTCTTTTTTGGTGTAGTAGCGGTGATCATAGATCAAGGCTTGTTTACTCCTGTTATTTCTTGGGTATTAACTTTTGAGGGTAAAACACAATTAGTAATGTTCTATTTGGCCAATGGATTACTTTCCATGGTCAGTGATAATGTGTTTGTCGGTTCGGTTTACATCACAGAAGTCACTGCGGCTTTAAATAGCGGTGCCATCACTCGTGACCAATTTGATTTATTGGCAGTGGCTATCAACACAGGTACTAACTTACCTAGTGTCGCAACCCCTAATGGCCAAGCGGCATTTTTGTTCTTATTAACATCTGCTATTGCACCTTTACTTAGGTTGTCATACGGCACTATGGTTTACATGGCTTTACCGTATACCATAGTACTGACACTGACAGGCTTAGCTGCAACCTACTTAGGTTTGATTGATTTAACTAGTTGGCTATATGACATCCATTTAATTGAACATCACTCAGCCGCGGCTGCTGCCGCAGCAGACAATATCCCTGTAGCTCATTAATATGTTGTTATTAAAAAATCTAGCTGATAATCCCAAAGCTTGGGGCGGATTATTTCTTTCTGCCCTAGTTCTTGAACTTGCAGCCTTATACTTTCAATATGGTTTAGAATTATTGCCCTGCATTATGTGTATTTATCAGAGAACAGCTGTATTTGGCATCATGTTTTCTGCTTTACCTGCAATGTTAATCAATAACTTATTCACCAGAATAATGGGTTTTGTCAGTTGGGGAGTATCTGCAATTTGGGGCTTATTTATTGCCATCGAACATGTTGATATCCAAACGGCAACTAATCCTTTTTTTGCCACTTGCGAAATTGTTCCTAACTTCCCATCATGGGCTCCTTTGCATGAATGGTTACCCAACATATTTGCCGCAACAGGTGATTGTGGTGATATTAATTGGTCGCTTTTAGATATGAGTATGCCGCAATGGATGATAATTGTTTTTGCTATATATTCAGCGATATTAGTGGTTGTATTAAGTTCTAGAATGATACTAAAACGTAGTTTATAAATAAGCCAATTAAAGCTCTTTGTATCACAACAATCAAAGAGCTTTTTATCATTAGAGTAGTGGCTGATTAATCAAGGTCTTGCACAGGCCACAAAGCAATATAATCTTCAAATTTTTCTAAATCCACATCATGGTCATACACAGTTTTGCCTCTGACTGACATGCCATTTTGATGCATGGCCGACTTTTTACCTTTATTTAATAACGGATGCCAGCTAGGTAAGCCCCTGCCCTCATGTAATCGTCTGTAGCTACAACTCGGCGGCATAAAAAAGATATCTTTGAGATTATCTTTAGTTAATTTCACACAATCAGGAACTAACTTAGTACGCTCAGCATATTGCGTACATGAACAGGTTTTTGTGTTCAATAACCCGCAAACTATATTGGTATAATGAACATTTTCACCGTTTTTAATATGATCCGTAACTTCTGCTGCTTCAATCGTTTCATCTTCTATAAACTTGTGTAAACAACATTTTCCGCAACCATCACACAAAGCTTCCCATTCTTTATTGTCCATGTCTTCAAGACGTTTAGTTTGCCAAAATTTATCCACAGTTACATATCTCTTTCGGGTAATTTATTAAACAACAACCAAAGCACTGCTTCACTTCTTGTTTCAAAGTTTTTAATTGCGAGTTGCAATTTACTTGCAATCTCACCAATCAAATACTGGTTATTGTGTTCGCTGCTTACGATTCTGGCTATTTTAATATCACCCAATAATTTGGCTTCTTTAGCATCAATCAATAAGTTAGAAAGAGCAAAACTTGAACAGCTAATTTTTAACTGAGTAACATCAAGCACAACATTTTTTAATTGATTTTTACCCGCTAACTTAATAATGTTTTTCATCAGATGTTCCACCTCGATAATATCGGATATCTCGCCTTCTGATTCACAAACAAGTATTTTGTTAGCAGTATCAATTTGGTAATTAAACTCAAAATTCATAATTCAACTATCTTAGTCTTTAGTAAAAAATGGTCCATTAATTCTAGGGTTAAGTGTTCACCAGACTTTAACGCGCCAACTCCCTTTGGTGTTCCTGTCATCACTATATCTCCCGGCATTAAAGTAAAACTGTTAGATATTTCAACTAACAAATCAACTATGGGTATAATCATATCCTTTGAATTCCCCTGCTGCCTTAACTCCCCATCAACTACTAGGTTAAATTTTAAAGCAGTCAAAGAATCAACTTCTGATAATGGGATAAAACCTGACATTGGGCAACTACCATCAAATGATTTAGCTCTTTCCCAAGGTTGCCCTTTATTTTTCAATTTGGTTTGTACATCTCTAAGGGTTAAATCTAGTCCTAAGCCTACTCCCCATATAGCATTTACCACTTCATCATGCGTAGCTTTCGTTAAGCGTTTATCGATTAACACCGCAATTTCAAGTTCATTTTGGCATTCCCCTAGATTGCTAGGAATGCTTACAGGTTCTACTACCGAACATAAAGCGGTACTAGGTTTCATAAATAGCAATGGTTGCTCTGGTACATCATTATTTAGCTCTTGAATATGCAACATATAGTTACGGCCGACACATACTACCTTTCCAACCTCAAGGTTAATATTTTTACCCTCGCAGTTTTGATGAGTATAGTCAAACATAGCACTAAGATCCTTTTTTAATCCGGTCAGCTAGATAACTAACTGAAATACCAAAATAACTAGAACGATTCCATTTCATTAGTGTATGAAAGTTTTCATACGCTAAATATATACGCCCTTTCGGGCCATCTGGTGCAATTAAAGAAGCGGATAAATTAACATTCGGTAATGTTTCTCCAGAATAACGAGTGACCCCTAGTTTTTGCCATTCTTTAAGTGACTTAACATTATCCCGTTTCAAGCCTAGGTTAGACAAATCAAACGTTTCTGGAATTTTAACTTGTCGTCCCCAAGTCATTTTATCACTCCAGCCTTCAGATTTAAGAAAGTTAGCAATGGAGGCAAATACATCAGCTTTATTATTCCAAATATCTTTTTTACCATCACCGTCAAAATCAACGGCGTAATGTAAAAATGAGCTTGGCATGAATTGGCTTTGCCCCATAGCGCCAGCCCAAGAACCGAGAAATTTATCTTGACTAATATGACCTTGTTTTAAAATATCCAATGCCGCAAACAATTGTTTTTTGAACATAGCCTCACGTCGACCATCAAACGCTAAAGAAACCAATGACGAAATGACGGGATGATTACCTTGAATACTACCAAAATTACTTTCATTACCCCAAAGAGCAACAATAAAACGTTTTTGCACCCCATATTGACGTTCAACTTGCGCTAACACTTCTTTATTTTCGTTCAGTAATTTAATGGCTTTATGTACCTTCCAATCAGGCACGCGAGTGGCTAAGTATTTATCTAATGTTATTTTAGTTTCTGGTTGATTTTTATCTGCCTTAACAACTTTTTCTCTGAGTTTCACCCGAGCAAATGTTTGCTCTATAAAAGCAGCCTCATACCCCTTGCTGATGGCTTCATCTTTTAAGCTTTTGACATATTCTTCAAATACTGGTTTCGCACTAAGTGACTGATTTAATAATAAAAAGAACGATAATAATAAAATTCTATACATCAGCTTATTCATCTTCCTCAGATTTCATTTGTTTAAGATGAGCTTTTAACATATTTTCGCTGGGTGGAGGCAGTTGTAAATAAAATCCTTTAAGGGTTAATTCCGAACGCAATTTATCTATATCGACTCTGGCTAATGCTCTATCTTTTTTTAAAGGCATAATCATTAAAAATATTGGCGTACCAAAAGTGGACATTAAAGATGCTGGCACCTTAGAAAAATCATCTCTGCCTGGCACATATAAATAGGTCTCTTGTTTTTTACTACTTTTATAAACGGCGCACAACATGCTCAACACTCCTTAGACATAACATTAGCTAAGTGCAAAGTACTTATATTTAATAATTCATTTTCAAATAACGGCTTGCGCCAACTGCTAATTAAATCCGGACGTAAACCTAAAGCTCGGGTTTCATCTTGTTTAAACCAACACCATTTTAATAATTGATTAATCTGTTTCTTTGAACCCACCAACTCCACTGGGATATTATTTTCTTCTGCTATTTTATTGCAGATCTTACGCACGGCCGAAACAGTATTTTTATTATCATCAAAGTCATTCAATCGCTCTACTCTTGAGGGGAAATCACTAGCCGGGACCTGTGAACAACTAGTAACAATTTCGATTAAGACATCACCATGAATGCGGACTTCATGAGGATTTATACCTTGAATAGCACGTAACTCATTTTTACTTTGCGGCTGAACTCTCGCGATCTCAACTAAATTTTCTTCTCGTACCACAAAATTAAGTGACATATCTTTTTTACGAGCAGTTTCAGTTCGCCATGCGGCTAATTTTTGTAAAATTAGTACTGAACGTCCCGATAATTTCCAAGCATTTTTCACAGCTAAATAAACATAATCTAATGGGATATTACTCTGCTTTTTAACTGATAATTGTTCAATTTCAGCATAAACCCAAGATAACTTATTTTGTGCTTGCACTTTAGCTTTTAGCTCTGGATACAATTGATATAAATACAACACATCATTTGCAGCATATACACATTGCTCTTCGCGAAGTGGCCTTGCTATCCAATCTGTGCGTGATTCGCCTTTGTCGACAGTGACACCCAACATAGTTTCTACTAATTTGGCATAACCTAATGAAGTTCCCATACCAACCAAACTAGCGGCAAACTGGCTATCAAATATTGGACTAGGCATGACCTTAAATGCATGCCAAAAAGTTTCTAAATCTTCCGAGCAAGAATGTAACACTTTCACTACATTAGGATTGCTTAACAGCTCGGTTAAGCTGGAAAAGTCTTTGATGGGTAATGGGTCAACTAACACCAGTTGTTTGCCATCATAAATTTGAATTAACCCTAATTGAGGATAAAGTGTTCGCGTTCTGACAAATTCAGTGTCCACCGCAATAGCTTCGGCTTGACTAGCTTGTAAACAAAACTCAGCAAGGGCGTGTTCATCGGTAATAAAAGTGTATTGCATGAAATTCCAAAGTATTAAAAAACCGGCAAGAGCCGGTTTTTTATAAAGTATTATATAAACAGTATAATAGGATTATTGATCCCTAAGTTCTCTACGCAGTATCTTACCAACATTGCTTTTAGGAAGCTCGTCTCTAAACTCAACTTTTTTCGGAACTTTATAACCGGTTAAGTTTTTACGGCAATGATCAATCACATCTTGTTCCGTTAAACTTGCCGCTTTGCTGACCACAAATATTTTAACGGCTTCTCCAGAGACCTTATGTGGTATACCTACAGCAGCGGCTTCAACAATATCCTGATGCATAGCCGCGACTTCTTCAATTTCGTTTGGAAACACGTTAAAGCCCGAAACCAAAATCATATCTTTTTTACGATCAACCAAATAGAAAAAGCCTTTTTCATCACAAGTTGCAATATCGCCAGTGGCCAGCCAGCCATCTTTGAGAATTTCAGCTGTTGCCTCAGGACGATTTAAATACCCTTTCATAACGTTAGGGCCTTTCACCCACATTTCACCAGGTTCACCAAGGGCAACTTCATTACCGTCATCATCCATTAATTTAATATCAATAGACGGCACCGGCATACCAATAGAACCGGTATATTCTTCTACTTGTGGTGGGTTAACGGTCACCACAGGTGAGCACTCAGTTAGACCATAACCTTCCAATAAAACCTTACCGGTTACTGCTTGCCACTTTTCAGCCACAGGTCGTTGTACTGCAGCCCCTCCACCTAAAGCAAACTTTAAATTTTTAAAGTTCAGCTTGTCAAAACCAGGAGTGTTTAATAAACCATTAAATAAAGTATTAACCCCTAAAAAGATAGAAAATGGATACTTGGCAATCTCAGACACAAACCCTGACATATCTCTAGGATTAGTGATTAATAAATTGCTACAACCAAACTTAATGAAAGTTAGACAATTCACTTGTAAAGCAAATATATGGTACAGAGGTAGAGCCGTAATCACTAAATCATCACCTTCAACAACTACAGTGGCAAATATTTGTGAGTTTTGCTCAAGGTTAGCCAGCATATTTCTATGGGTTAACATCGCCCCTTTAGATACCCCTGTTGTGCCCCCTGTATATTGCAAAAAGGCTAAATCATCGCCTTTAATTTCAGGTCTTGTGTAGGTTAATCCTCGACCTTTATTTAAGGCATCTAACAATGACTCAGCTTGAGGCAAATTGTATTTAGGCACTAACTTTTTAATATATTTGACTACAAAATTTGTCAGCAGCTTTTTCACAGGGGATAACATGTCGCCCAAGGAAGTCAGTAAGACTTTCTCAACATTGGTGTCTTCAATCACTTCACTCAATACATGAGCAAAGTTTTCAACAATCACTATGGCTTTAGCATTTGAATCAGCTAACTGATGCTTTAATTCTCTTGGGGTATACAGAGGGTTAACATTGATCACTGTCATACCCGCTCGCAATATGCCAAAAAGAACCACAGGGTATTGCAGTAAGTTAGGCATCATAATCGCTATGGCATCACCTGGTTTAAAACCACTGTGTTGCAAATATGCAGCAAACTGTTTGGCTAAGTGATCTAATTCAGCAAAGGTGATGCTTTTGCCCATATTGATATAACTGGTTTTAGACGCAAATTCTTTAGTTGACTGTTCAAATAGGTCAACAAGCGACGTGTAGTGATCAGGATCTATTTCTGCTTTAACTCTAGGGTCATAGTTTTTTAACCAAATTTTTTCCACTGTGCCTCCAGGCAATCATCCTTTGTTTATTTACCACAATAAATAAGCTCGGGCGTTCTATAAGTGACTAGAACAAGAAGTCGTACCAGTATAACCTAAAGCGACAACAAAGATAAATAAACAAGTCATTAACAATTGAACATTTTTATTTTTGTCCTTCAGTTTTGGCCTTTAATAGTAAGAAATAATTAATCTTTTTAGCGACTTGTTCCGGATTATCCATATGCAAATGATGATTACCTGCACAACAAACATGCAAACCTTGTGTTAATAATGTCAACCTGTCTTTTGCCAAGTCCTGCATCAAAGGAAAACCTTTGTCTCCTGTAATTAATAGTACCGGGCAGGATATGTGTCTTATAAAAGCTTGCGACTGCTCGTCTGTCATACGAAGGGAAGAAACAGTACGTAAACGTCTGTCTGTTGTGTAAGCCAACAGCCCCTCTTGCTCTATTACATTACGCCTTACTAAATACTCAGCTGAACTGAGGCTCAAATCTCCCACATAAGCTCTAGCATTAATAATTTTTTCTAGGGTTTTCGGACGTTTAGAAGGGGTAAATGACAGTTTTAATCTGTTAATGATTGATTCACGAAGTTGCTCAGGACTAGTCTCTGCTGATTTTGTAATAGGTCCTAAGGCTTCTATACATACTAATTTATCAATATAATCACTGAAACTACTGGCATATAAAGAAGCAATAATCGCCCCCAAAGAATGCCCCATTAACACAAACTTTGACCAGCCTTGTGTTGTCACTAATTCATGGATATCGTAAACAAAATCTACTATGTGATAGTGAGCATCAGCTCCCCTATGATCTGATGCCCCATGGCCAGCCAGATCGATCGCCACTAGATAATAATCGGTTAAATACTCAGAAACAGGAATAAAACTAGCAGCATTATCTAACCAGCCATGCAATGCTAATATCATAGGTTTAGCAGGATCCCCAAAACCGATACCCCGTAACTTAATATGTGTTAACTGAAATTCCAACGCCTGTTGCACAACCTAGCCTTTATTAATCATAAATAACAAAAAAGCGGCAATATATTGCCGCTAAAATCTATTCATTGCCACCTTTTATTGCCACCTAGTAAGGTCTACAAATTTTACTTAGCTTCACGCTTACTGCTCACGGGCTTGGGTAAGGTACTTGCTCCGCCAGGCCTAGAACCAGATGGACGATGGTTATCTCCAGAAGTATGGATAATTAAACGACTTCGATAGGAGCGAGGGTAGCGATCGAACCAATAGTCGTTCTGCCACATTTGTACACCACGGATATCGACTCTTTGCAGCTTTTTCCAAATATAAAACTCTTTACCTTTCACTGATGGGAATACATAGTTATGTTCACCCACTAAACCTTTTTCTAATCCCCTTAGCTCACCGGTGAAGGTCATTAATCTGCCCTCTTGATATACCAGTGGATCCATAAAGCCATTAAATTCAATCCTATAACGCCCCATACTTTCATCATCAGAAACCGGACGTCCATAGCTTGTTAAGGGGTAATAGACCATTTCTAAAATAGTTGTTTTTTCTTTATTTTCAATTTTTGCAATGGCTCCGCCCCAACGTATTTGTTTGCCGGTAACCTGCTCTGCTTTAGACGCTGCATCTTGATAACTGACTAAGTTATTAGGATCTTCAACTTTAAGTTTATCTGGAAAATTTACACAGCCAACTAAAAATAGTGTGACTAATAATATACTCATTCGAATAAACATACTTGTCCTCGGAAATAAAATTCGATATCACATAATAACCGAACTACTAAAAAAATTGACACCAATTAAACAGTATTTTTTGCTTAAACGAAGGTGTCGACACCTAAAAGTAGTTGAATATTTTGCCGCTCTTGTTCTTTTTCAATACTTTCATATGCAGAAATAGCTTCTTTCTCATGCAAACTATTACCATATTTAGACTGGCCGGGTTGCTGAAAAGTTTCAGCTTTTTTTATTGAATCAGCATCACCGGTACGGATCACTGCAACTTGATGACTGGTTTGTTTATCATTTTTATCCTCAATAGCCTTCACCTCACGGGGTTTATCCCGCGATGTACGAGCGGTATCTAACGCTCTAAGGGCTGAAGACGACAATGACTCAATAGACAAAAATACAATTTCCTTTTAAGTAGCTAAGTTTCTACGTTTGGGCGGCAAGTTTTCACCAAAACAACATAAATTTGGCACCTTTTAGCCGTTTCATACAAGAATTGTTCCACTTTGAGAAAAGTAGAATGAAGCAGACTGTATCAGCGTGGAGCTGAGTGAAGCAGCATAAAGCAGAAAAAGCCAAAGATTAAAAGCTTGTCACAGAGAAGCACTCAGAACAGCTAATAAATGTTAAAAGTAAGAGTTATTTAGAAGAGTTATTTAGACACCCATTTTTAAAAAAGTAGCGAAATTGCTGTTTTGTTCTAAGCTTTAAGGCATTCAAATAACCAAGGATGGTCTGTTATGCCTCAGTCACGTAAATCTCAAATTTCCCTTATTGATACCCCTTATTACCACTGTGTTTCTCGCTGTGTTCGCCGTTCATTTTTGTGTGGTGAAGATAAGGTTACAGGTCAAAGTTTTGAGCATCGCCGTGGTTGGGTAGAAGAGAGGTTGTTGTTTCTTGGCTCGGTGTTTTCTATTGATATATGTGCGTATGCTGTGATGAGTAATCACACGCATATCGTACTGTGTGTGGATAAAGAGCAAGCAGACTACTGGCCTATGGAAGAGGTACTCTGGCGTTGGCATCAACTCTACCAAGGCACATTGTTAAGCCAAAAGTATCAAAGAGGTGACAAGTTGAGTAAAAGTGAGTTGTTTACCTTAGAAGAAACCACTGAGATTTATCGTCAGCGTTTATACGACATCAGTTGGCTAATGCGTAACCTCAATGAATACATAGCCCGTGAAGCTAATAAAGAAGATAATTGCACTGGACGCTTCTGGGAAGGGCGCTTTAAATCTCAAGCTTTGTTAGATGAATCAGCGGTACTTGCCTGCATGGCCTATGTGGATTTAAACCCCATTCGCGCCAAGATGGAGACCACACCTGAAGCCTCAAAACACACCAGCATTCAAAACCGAATACAATCCCTCATCAAAGGTGAACAACCAAAAATACTCATGCCTTTTGTGGGTAATCACAGGCAAGACATGCCTAAAGGCATTGCTTACAGCTTGATAGATTATTGTGAATTGGTCGATTGTACAGGCCGTTGCATTAGAGACGATAAGGCTGGCCATATTGATCACCATAACAATCCCATTCTAGAGCGAATTGGCCTCAATTCAGAGCAGTGGTTAATCCTCACTACAGAGTTTGAGCAACACTTTCATACAGCCGTTGGCAGTGAACATATGTTACAGCAATTCAAACAACACACAGACCATCAACGAATACGAGGGATGGCCAAGGCTAGAGTGTTACTTCAACAAGCCTAAAACCCACAAAATTTTATTAAAAAATTTAGCTAAACCAGTTGGCGACTCATGCTACCCATAATTTGAGTTTAGCCACAGATTTAGGTCAACTCACCCTATAAATACACAAATCAGCTCTAATTCCAGATTTTAAAACCATAAGTGAAAGTTACTTTCATATTTTATGCTTGTTGAATGGGCTGTTTTTGGTTAGTTTTACTATGAGTGTCTAATTTAGTTCTTCTATGAGTGTCTAATTTAGTTCTTCTGCTGAACTATTAGATGGTGTTACTCAAATATCAATTAATCCAGAGAACCGCAGGCAGGTTTTTGTCGAAAGCCAATATGATGCTGATGTATATCAATCTATCTATACAAAACTACTACATAGTTCAAACTGTTTAGATCCTAAAGTTTCACTTAACTTTGTAAGTTCTGGTCCTAAAATGCCAGAACAACAATTGAAGGATAAGGTTAAACAGATTTTAAAAATTAATGATAAAAATCTATTGGATGAGTTCATAAAGTCAATTAACGGTGTTGGTAATTGTGTACAAGTTGTTGGTCAGGTAGAGGCATTAGAGCAAGGAGACAATAAAACAGTAAGAGGAATAATTGACTGGGATTTGAAAAATACACCTTCTAAAAATATTACGGTTTTAGCTCCAAATTTTTCTTACTCAATCGAGAATATTACCCTCGATCCAATATGCATACTTCTATTGCTTCATACTAATAAACCAGATTTGTTTACTATGCACCGAATTTGTGGTGCTGAACTTCATTGGTCAGAATGGCTAAAAGATAACGAACTACTACAAGAGTCAGTAAATCGTTTTATTTTTAAGGTGCTAGATGAAAAAAACAATAAAGAAGCGGAGCTTTCTTACGTATCAGGAAAAATTTTACGTACTGACTCTCGTTATTTGAAAATGAAAGGGCACCCATTGGAAAAACTAATAAAAGAAAAATATGGCGCTCTGAATGAATTTTCAAGAACAGGAAAAGAAGGTGAGCTAAAGTATTCGATAGTAAGTAAATCAATGGTAAACCTTACAAATGGATCTTTTATCCCTAGTGTTTTTGAAGATGTGCTTTCGTCAGTTCAAAAATGAAACTTAATAAGTTGCTTAAACGGAAAAATAAGAGCTGGCCATCGCTTCGGGATTATAGCCAACCATTATTTTCCGCTTAGCAAGGCGTTAAAACCATATAACTCCAACGACCGCTGATCGCTCAAAGCCGAATAAGAGCTTTGTGCCATTAGCAGACATATCGTGGTAGAGCGGCCCATTACTGAGCCGACCCCACACAGATCCGGACGTGCGGAATTACCGCATCCGGCTCTTCAGTTATATATTCACCCGTGTAAATCACGGCCACTTTAATACCAGTCAACATGGATCACTCTTTTGCTAACTCGTAGCTTCTGTATTTGGAAATACTCTAACATCTTCTTAAAATTACACCAATTGTAACTTCGACGACCACTGCGCCTGTTCAGCCATTTATACAAACTATGTAGCACATAATTATATAGCTTACTCACGCTTCGGCTGTTGTCGGGTAGCCCAAAGTAATTTCTAAACCCTGTGAGTTTGCGTTTTAATTGAGGTAGCCAAATCGCTAGTTTCTGCGAGCGTTTGGCTTTAATGAAATGGTAAAATTCGCTCAGGCTACTTCGCTGCTTTTGACTCGCAGTTCGTCGCCTTAATCTCGGTTTACCTTTTGCATCAATGCCCCAGTAAAACGCAAACCCCAAGAACACAAACTGACGCTTACGACTTGGATGGAATCGACTGAACCTTATTAGGCTGGTCTTTTCTGGTGCCGTATCCAGTTTGAATTTCTTGAGTCGTTTTGGCAACACGCTGTAAAATCGCTCGGCATCATTGGCATACTGAAACGCACACACAAAATCATCTGCGTAACGTATCAGCATCGCTCTGCCTCTCATGCGAGGTTTTACCTTCTTCTCAAACCATAAATCCAATGCATAGTGCAGATAGATATTGGCTAACACAGGGCTAATGATACCGCCTTGTGGAGTGCCACTTGTTGGTTTGAGATATTCTCCTTGCGGGGTGTGTATCCGTGCTTTTAGCCATTGCCCGATTAGGCTCAAAAGCGCGTTATCATCAATGCGTTGTTTAAGCATTTCCATCAGCCAATTGTGGTCAATATTATCAAAGAAGCCTTTAATGTCAGCCTCAACAATATAACCATAACCTTTGAACTGAAGATTCAAACTCAAACTATGCACCGCTTGATGCGCACTCTTATTTGGCCGATAACCATAACTGTTAGGCAAGAAATCCGCTTCCCAGATACTTTGCAGTATCTGACTCACGCTTTGCTGTACCAGTTTGTCATCCACCGTGGGTAAGCCTAATGGGCGTTGTTTACCATGACTTTTGGGAATGAAGACCCGTTTAATGTCATTTGCTCGATAACACTTGGTTTTCAAGGCTGAACTTAAACGTGTGAGGTTTTCCACAAGCGCTTCTTTATATTTCGGCACCGTAATGCCATCAATACCAGGAGCTGCTCGTTTATTCAGTTGCCCCCAACTTTGATACAGTAAATCATCTCCTAGCAATCCATATAGGTTCTGAAATCTATGGTTGGGGTGTGTCTGTGATTTAAATGTGATGGCATTTAGTGCGGTTGTCATAGTATTTCCAGCCCTACTTTGTCCGGTCTATGTATCTGCTAAACACCTGATATAACTGCTTGCCCCTTCGCCATGTGGATGGCTTTCCCAACCTCAAACTACTATGAGCAAGTCTGACTGCCAAAGGGTCATCGTTCATCTCGCTTGTGGCTTAACTACCCTACCATTTTCCTTATGGAACACCTTTGGCTCTCTCAAGTTCTCAATACATCTCTTTATACATGCCACGGCTTAATAACTCCGCTGACTCGCCACAACCTTGCCGTTTCAAACTTGTTGAATAATGGTTGCTTTGCTTGGACTTCGACGGCGTTACAAGCCTCGTCAGTCAGAACTTAATTTATTATCGGAGCGATAACAGCACTTCAGGAACACGCATTCCCTATGGCCTATATAATTCTCTGTGTACGCTTCACCTATATTGTTCGTCTAGTCACGAATGCATCGCTGATAAGTATTTCACCAATCCTAGACTCCGCCATAGGCGCAACACTCGATACAGGTGGCTGGCTAAACCTTACCTGACAGGGACTTACACCCTGCAAGATGCATCAAGCTTCGCTTGACGCACTAACGCCTCAATCAGCCGCAGGAGCAAAACCAACTGTTTTTTGTACTGCTGAATTGACTTGTTATAAATCACTTTACCACTCTCATGTAGGCAGGTAACCGGACTTTACCTACTTTTTGAACCTTTTGACCTAAAAAGGCTTCTCTTGCATTATCAATGATACTCTCCAGTTTACCCAAATAGTTTTCACATAACTCCTCAATAGGTTTATGTTTTAATTCGTGATCTTCAGGGACTGGTAGCTCACTAAAGTGTTGCCTTACATCAGCCATACTTGTTGGAAGCTCAACATAATAGTTTTCAGTAGTTCCATCAGGCAATTCAATAACCCATCCACTTCCTCCTAATTGATCACCAATAAAGAAACTCTTTGCTCCAGGAGGTGGATTTCCGAGCTTTGACATATTCCCAGGATTTATATTTACTCTAGTTGATGTTGAAATAGGTAACTTACCTTGTTTTAAAATTTCATTCCTTAAAGTTACGAAATACTTCATTAGTACGTCAGATTTTAAACTTTCTTGGATAGGCAAATACCAAGTAGAAAATTCTTTTTCACCGACAGGTGTTTTCAAGTTTTGGATTACAAAAGTAACAGACCTACCAAATACAATCAGGTTTCTTAAACCTGAAGTTCGCCTTTTTTTATCAGACAAATCCTCAAAACCAAATTGAGCAGTTTTAAGTGTTTCTTCTGCCTTTTTGATGATTGCTTCTATTTCCTTGATGGACACCATACTCTCCGTGATTTATAACAGTTTATTAGTGCGACCTTGCAAGATCGTTTACCTTGTAAGCTACATTACCTTTTATGGCTGAAAAGTCCAATGTCTGCAATTCGCTCAAAACTGCCAGTCAGGTGACTGGTTTAAACCTATTCATCGAAACTGTATGATCATATATGTGAGCTACTACAAAAAATTAGCGGTACAGTCATCATTGTATTCGTTGAAATAGAGAGTATAACGCAAATGGATTCCGGCCTAAAAGCTCACCGGAATGACGACTGGCTCAACTATTCAGCAACAATGGCGACAAACGTTAGTGTGATTCTTATACTTCAATATATCTACTCGCCGCTATTTGTCACTTTCAAACTGCTTAATGCTGCAACAGCCAGACCCACTCGGCTTTATTCTGCTCTTAAGTGGCGGAGCCATGCTTGGTGGGCGAAGCACATGCTTTTGATTTTCTCGGCGTAGTCGATGTTGTTGTTTTACCCGCGACTACAAATTCCCCATCAAATTTTGGGCTTGTCGAATGTCCTAACAAGGACGTTTGGGTGAAAGCTGATTATTTAGGAACGAAGTTCCGCCAGCTTAAACAGCTCAACAAGGATGTTGAGATTGGTTACCGATCATCAGGGATGTGTGATTTACCAATTCAAGGTTACTCTACCTTGCCGTTTCGACATTAAAGACAAAAATTTTATGGATTAGACAAAAGTTTCCGGAAAACTTTTGAACAGCTTTAGCTGGTTCACGTAGGGCATGGATAGCCCGAAGTAAATTTGTTTGGAGTGCGGCCCTTTTTACAAAATACATCCATATATTTTGCCCTACGGGTCAACCTTCGGTTGTTCAAATTCATTCCCGATGAATTTGTGTTTACTTTTTGCGGCTGTTGGGAAAAAGCAAATTGAGCCGCAGGCGACCGCCAGGGATGGCGGAAGGTAGAATAACGCAGGACGCAGTTATCGAGATGAGGCTTGAAAAAAGGCATGGATGCCGTGAGCAACGCGAATGCTTGGTGAGCGCAGCGAATAAAGTAAGCGTAGTGAATTATTCTAGTGCGCGCAGCGCAACCCTACTCTCTTCCGGGCAACTTTTTCCAAGTCACTTTATCTCGTAAATACACAGGTTGGATGTCATCTACGTCAATAGCTAATCCATTTTCTATATCTTTTTCAGCCAATGACAACATGTACTTAGCATTGGGATAGAGTATTGGTGCTAAGATTTTCAATGATTGCTCTGGGTTTAAACCAGCATAAGCCTGCCACCCAGTACCCACACCCACACCCACAGTATTTTGCTCACTTTTGATAAGAGCCTGCGCTTCTTCAGGCGGTAATACTTGTTCATCACCCACTAAACTCATCACACCTTGATTATTTTGATAATGAGCAAAATAGACTTCTGACATTCTGGCATCAATGGCGGCATAAACCTCAGCAGCTTGTGACTGCTCAGAAGCTTGTTGTGCCATAGCTGCTAGGGTCGAAACAGCAATTACTTTATGCCCAGTGCCTAAAGCCAGACCTTGAATAATTCCGGTGGCAATCCGTACCCCTGTAAAACTACCTGGGCCCCGTCCGAAGCCAAGATAATCAACATCTTTAAGCTGTACATTCGCCTCTTTTAAAACCTCATCTATCATGGGTAAGATACGCTGGCTATGCTGCTGGGGGCACACCTCAAATTGACTATAAACTTGTCCGTTGATTTGCAAAGCGACTGAGCAGGCTTCTGTTGCAGTTTCGATAATTAATATGTTCATTGGTCTTTCTCATGATCGTGGATCTGATGCAAAAAATCTATCGCCTTCTGTAGATCTCGCGTTCTGTGCATGTCAGGTAAACTACCCATAAAGATCTTGCCGTAATCTTTAGTCACTAACCTATTATCACAAATCACCAAAACGCCTTTATCGGTTTCATCTCGAATCAAACGGCCGGCACCTTGTTTTAATGCAATTGCAGCTTGAGGAATTTGTAATTGACTAAATGGATTTCCTCCGGATTTTCTGCAATCTTCTATACGGGCCTGTAACAAAGGGTCATCAGGTGAAGCAAAAGGTAATTTATCTATTAATACACAAGTTAAATCGTCCCCTCTCACATCAACCCCTTCCCAAAAGGCACCAGTTCCCAGAAGCACAGCATTTTTATTAGCCAAATAATTCTCTAATAAAGCGCGTTTGGTAGTTGTACCTTGTACCAGAATAGGATTATCTATTTTATCTTCTAACTGACTGGCAATCGCTCGTAAGGTGGCATGACTGGTAAATAATAAAAAGCATCTTCCACGACTAGCTTTGACTAGCTTGATTGATATATCTAAAAGGGTGTCACGCATTTCTCGTGCATTAGGCTCAGGCAGAAATCTAGGTACACACAACATAGCCTGATTAGGGTAATCAAAAGGGCTGTCTAAAGATAAGGTTTCAGCATTATTTAGCCCCATCAGTCGTTGAAAATGACTAAAACCGCCATCTACCATTAAGGTAGCAGAAGTAAATACCCAACTGCGTTTAGGCTCGGTTATAAAGTCAGCAAATTTTTTAGCGATACTTAAAGGGGTCAGGTGCAGGCTAATATGTCGCATAGTGGTTTCGTACCATAAACTGACACCTAATAAACTAGTGTCAGTTAAACGACTCAGTTTTCCTCTGGCCTCAGATACTCGTTCGAATATATTGTCTAAGTCTTTATCACGCCCCACATGCAATTTTAATACTTCATATAAAACCGTCAAACTATCTGTCAGTTTACTCACTTGTGTCTTTATTTCTTCGCGCATTAACATTTGACGCCAGTTGCCCTTTTGCGCATTTTCAGGAAACAACAAGCGTAAATCAGCGGCTATCATGCGGCATTTTTCTGCTGCACTTTGCAATTGTTTGGCATCTTTTAGTACTGTGCGATAAATCACTTCAATATCGCGGCTCATATCTTGTATCTGGCGACTGGATAAACTTTCGCCAAAATATTCACTGGCGATATCGGGGATTTGATGAGCTTCATCAAATATCACAAGATCCGCTTCGGGGATCAGTTCACCAAAGCCCGTGTCTTTTAGCGCCATATCAGCAAAAAATAAATGATGATTAACAACAACCACATCAGCATCTAATGCTTTACGACGGGCTTTAACCATATAGCACTCTTCGTAATCTGGGCATTCTTTGCCTAAGCAATTATCGGCGGTAGAGGTGACAAAGGGTAATACTTTGGCATCTTCTGCCAAGGTTTTCATATCTCCCATATCCCCGGTTTTGGTAGTCGAAGCCCATTCTCTCACTTGGGTAAATTCAGATAGGGTTTGTTTTTCTAATAAACTATTTGCGCCATTTTGCCCTAAGCGATGTAAACATAAATAGTTTGCCCGTCCTTTCAATAAGGCCGTTTTACGATTTGAACCTAAGGCTTTTTTTACCACAGGCAAGTCGCGATGAAAAAGTTGTTCTTGTAGGTTTTTAGTACCAGTAGAAACAATCGTTTTTTTATCTGATTGCATAGCAGGCACCAAATAGGCAAAAGTTTTGCCAGTGCCAGTACCTGCTTCAACTATTAAGGGGGTTTTACTTTCAATTATTTTTTCTACAGCCACAGCCATATCGGTTTGTGCCTGTCGTGGCACAAAACCGTCAATAGCTTGAGATAACTTGCCATCAACAGCAAACAAAGAAGAAGTTTTCGACATATGACCTTAGGGGATTATCTATAGCAACTGAGAAAAAACAGATTATGCCAAAAACTTTGACAACTAACGAGGTGAAACTGGAATAAAACCTTAGTAATACCAATTCCAACCCATCAACAAAAAAAGACTAATCTTGGATCTGAATACCCAAAGTAGACATTATTTGGTAATAACTAAAAATAACCACTAAGAAAAACACTAACAAAATAATTTCATGTTTGAAATGATGCTTGAAATATACCAAGCGATCTTTGTGATGAAATACATCCATTAGTTCATCGCCAAAACGAATAGATAAAAATGTCCCCACAGCAGATAAACCTACAATTGCCCAATAAGGATATGGGTTTAATATGATAACTTCGCATAAGCGCGTAATAAAAGTGGTCTGGTAATATTCTGGAGAATAAAAAATTGCCAGTAGATTAATGGAAATGGCGATAGCCCACACCACAATCTCAGATACGACCATCCGAATACCAAACAATAATCGCAGCGGAAAATCTAACAAAAAACCGGCATCAGCCACTGGGGTACATAAAACAAAAAAGCTCCAAGTAATTAACGCCGCAACCCCGCCGGTCAAAAAATCATACTGATAAGTTAAGTAACCAAAGTAGCCGACTAAAATCATCAACAATAATAAAAACTTAACTAACACTTGTCGTTTGGGGGCAACCATAAAAAACATTCCTACTCATTTAACATTTGGTCAAATAACGACCAAAACTGGTACATCGGCAGTTATGTTAAAACAGCAAACAAATATCTCCAACTGACTTTAAAGCAAACTGGATAAATAAATCCCTACAAAGTAAAACTTTGTATTTTGCCAATTTTTTATTTCGTGTTACTTTCTGACACAATATTTTTTGGAGAATAAAATGCCTAAAGCCAGTGAAATTAAAAAGAATGCAGCCGTAGAACATAACGGCAAAGTATACCTAGTAAAAGACATTAACAAATTAACACCTAGTGGTCGTGCTGGGGCAAGTTTGTACCGTATGCGTTTATATGAAGTAGGTACGGGCGCTAAAGCCGATGAAAGTTTTAAAGCTGACGAAGTATTAAACACAGTAGAGTTTAACCGAAATAAAGTCACCTATTCATACCTTGATGGCGATGAATATGTATTTATGGATAGCGAAGATTACAGTTCTTACTTTTTAAATAAAGACACCATCAGTGAAGAAGCCCCATTTATCACCGAAGATACCAAAGGTTTACAGATATTATTAGTTGAAGGTGATCCCGTTGGCATTGAACTGCCAGCAGCCGTTGAGTTAGTTATCTCTGAAACTGATCCTTCTATTAAAGGTGCTTCTGCCAGTGCCAGAACTAAGCCTGCAACTTTGACCACAGGTTTAGTAGTACAAGTTCCTGAATATATTTCTAGCGGTGAAAAAATCAAAATTAACACAGCTGAATCGAAATTTATTAGCCGAGCTGATTCTTAGTATAATCAACCGAATTTATCACCCACTTTAAGTCAATTTAAAGGTGGGTGACTTCACCTTTAAGTATTGCACTAATACGGTAAAGTGATAGCCCCTAAGATAAAAATCCAACCAGCAAAAAACAACTTCAGATTTTTAGGAGAAAAATATAGCACTAACCTTTTAGCGAGAACCCCACCAATGATGGCCCCAGCACCAGCAAACAATAATACAGGCCAATAAATGGCTTTAGTTACAAACACATGAAATATAACACCACCCCACACTGTAAACGCACTCAAGATAACGGCAGCAGCGATAGCAAAGGTTACATTAAAACCACGCACTATCAGATACACAGCTAACAGTTCGCCTACGCCAATTGATAACCAAGCAGTGATACCACCACCAATCCATGTAATAACAAGAAGTGCAAAACAATCAAATTGAGATAATTTGCTGTTGCCGCCACGATCTTTAAGCCAAAAAACAGAGGAAAAAATAGCCAAAGATAAAGCAATAGAAAAAAAACCAAAACCTACATGCAGACTTTGAGGATCACTAAAATTCACAAAAAAATGAGGTTGCAGCTGAACCATCCACACACCAATAATGGATGCAGGCACAGTTAACAAAATAACTTTAGATAATGACTGCCAATTATCTTTTTCACAATTATGAGTCAACTGTAGTTTACGGTAATAAGACCACCAAGTAATTGCCCCAGCAGTCATGCCACAACATTGAATAGCAAAACTAGTAGCAACTGAAGCGGCAACAGTAAAATCTAACTGATTAAAAAAAGGGACAAACACAACCCCACCACCAGCGCCAGTTGCGTTAGCTAATACGGCACCAAAAATCCCTAAGAGGGTGAAGCCAGCATATTCTTGCAGTAACAACCATGGCTCTACTTGATAAAAAAATATGCCAATCCAAAACAGCAACAAAATCAACCGAATACGTGTTGCCGATAACATTGAATTCATTAAAAATTGCCTACTATTATTAAAAGAAAAGAACCCACTGCGGACTTTGCCAGATATTCACCGTTTTGACAAAGCGTATGAATAAATTGATCGAGGCTGAAATTATTTTTTGTCCAAAAACAAAGAATAGAAAGTCAGTACATCAGATTTATTATAAATAAGGCAAAGCTAATAATATCAACCCGGCTATCCACAAGGTTTCAAGCAGCAACAAAATAATAGGCCTGATACCTACAGTTAAAATCTGACTCAAGTTTGACTTCATGCCAATGGCAGCAATTGATATCACTAAAGCAAATCGAGAGATATCTTCAGCCCCAGATGTAATAAATTCAGGCACAGAGACAAAACTATTTATCGTCATTAACAGCACAAAACCGACTAAAAAAGCGGGTATTTTCGGCCCTCCCGCTTTCATTCCTTGATCAATATTCAGTTTAAACACCAACAAAATACACAATACAACAGGCATTAAAAATGCAACTCGTACTAATTTAGTCAAAGTTGCTAAATCGCCCGCGGGCTCTGATACCGAGTATCCCGCACCTACAACCTGTGCCACATCATGTATGGTGCCACCAAGAAAAATGGAAGTACTGACATCATCTAAATTAAATAGTCGAGCCACTATCGGGTATAGCACCATAGCGATAGTCGAAAAAGCGGTCACCCCAATTATAGTGAGCAAGGTGTCTCGATCTTTATTTTTATCATTGGGTAAGACCGCAGATATCGCCATAGCTGCAGAAGCGCCACAAATACCAACAGCACCACCAGTTAATACACCAAAGCGTTTTTGTAAGCCAAAAGCTTTGGCTAATAACATGCCTACACCAATAGTGCTGACGATAGCCACCACTAACAGCAATCCTGTTTTCCAACCCAAAACTAACAAATCACCAAATGCCACACGTAAACCTAATAACGCCACACCAATACGTAAAATATGGCTGGCAGTAAATTCCACCCCTTGTTTACAATTTGTGCCTTCATACAAAAAAGACATGGCAATCCCTAACAACAAAGCAAACAACATAGCGGGCGCACCATAGTGCTCACTTAAAAACAACGCGGCTAAACCCACAATAATCGAAACAATTATGCCAGGTAAATTAACCTTAAAATCGAGCCAATACTGCATTTATAATTCACCTTATCTACATCGCTCCCCATTTTTCCCTAATTTAGCAACAATTGAAACCTTGTGTGGTTAGAAAAGCAGGTAAATACAGACTGGAACAGGATGGAGTAGAATGAGGTATTTTATAAAATAGCTAAAAATTAAAGCGTTTCACAGAGAGGTACTGAGCACATATCAATGGCAAAAACAGAAGCTAAAAAAAGTAATCTTTGCTCTACCCAACCACGCATTTTCTCATAACTTTGGCCAGTAAATTTATCTTCGCCACACAAAAATGAGCGACGAACACAATAGGAAATAAAATGACAAATTTTTCTGGAAAACTTTGAACAGCTTTAGCTGGCCTCGCAGAACTGAATAACAGGGATGTAATTCATAAAATAAGGTGTATCAATCAGGCTAATTTGAGATTTACGTGACTGAGGCATACATACCATAGTTGGTTATTTGAAAACCTTGAAGCTAAGAACATCTAGAAAAAGTCACCCAATAATCATGGCTGCCTCAGGACCATTCTGCACCACTTTTTTATCAAAAGAAGTAGGCGCAAAAAGTTTACACCTACTCAAGCCAATGGCCTTGCAAACCCTCAGTCTTGAAATATTCTGAAAGCTAAAGCCCTAAAAAGGCATTCATGTGAATGTCTAAGCATCACGTGTATTAAATTCATAATCAGTAGATGCTTTAGCCTCTGCTGAAGTCTGTTTGTCCATTACACGATATTCACTTTTCCAATTATTTTTAGTTACCGTGCTTCGTAAATAACCCCGTTTGTCACCATTAACATAATGTACATGCTCGTTAAGCGGAGCTGCATCATGAACTGCACTTTTCCAAGGACAATTTGATGAAATGGAGCTAGTCGCGAATTCATGGCCTACTATCGATGAATTGGAATCTAAAGGGTCTCGATGAATAGTATTCGCATTAGCGCAGTGCCAATCGCCGCTGAGTACCACGGGGTTAGAAACGTCGGCAAGCCTGTCGATTATGCGTTGCCGTTGAATTGGATAGCCGTCCCACTGATCCATATTCCATTGCTTTGCTTTATCATTCTCGGCATAGCGATAAGGCGAGAACCAAGTTTGTTGTGCTAAGACATTAAATTCAGCGTCCGATTTACGTAAGTGTTCAAAGAGCCATTTTTCCTGTGCTTGGCCGGTCATTGTTAGAGTTGGATCTTGTAACGCATCACACGGAAAATCTGCAGGAAAGCCCTGACCACAAACTTGATCACTGCGGTATTGGCGCGTATCCAATAGATGAATCTGTGCCGGTCCCATACGATAAACATCGTGCATGTGCAGTGTTGCATCGATCCCATTTATCACCGGAGGATGCTCCAGTGGCATGTGCTCATAGTAGGCTTGCAGCGCGGCGAGACGCCTCACCTTAAATTCTAGTTCAGTCTGCGCCCAAGGGTCTTGTGGGGTGTTGTTTGCCCAGTTATTGTCAATTTCGTGATCGTCCATCGCGACAATCCATGGGCTGGCTGCGTGTGCAGCCTGTAAGTCCGAGTCGAGTCGATACAGCGCATAACGGTTTCGGTAATCCCAAAGTGTGGTGATTTCGGCACCATTGTGCTGGCGAACAACCTGACGTTCGAGATCCTTTGAATTATTTTCGTCGCAAGTATAGAGGGGTCTTGCTGCGCCCTCGTAAATATAGTCCCCAACGTGAATTACGCAGTCTGGGGCCCATTTGGCCAAATCCCGGAACGCTCCAAAATACCCACTTTCGTAGTGTTGGCACGCCGCTAGCGCCAATGTCGTCGTTAAAGCTTGACTATCGCTTGTGCGAGTTCGGCCGATGGGGCTATCGTCATCACCCAAGTAAAACTGATACCAATATTCACGGCCTGGCCTGAGTCCATCCACCGTCACATGAACAGAATGACCTTTGATTTCTGATGTTTGTACCACCCCCTGACGAACCGTGGTTTTCATCGAAGGATCGGAGCATACGCGATAGCGCACTGCAACAATACCCGACGGCATCCCCCCGCCTTGTAACGGCTTCGGCGCTAAGCGAGTCCACAACACAACGCTATTATCACGCGGACACCCCGAGGCAACTCCTAAAGTGAATGGGTATTGAGTAGATGAGCCGAAGCCTAGTAAAGGCGTGAGTGCCACAAGCGAACTTGAAGCCAATAAAAAACGTCTGCGTGAAAACATGATAAACACCGAATAGATTGAAAGCTCTCAATTGTGGGGCTCTGTGATTACAACTTAATGGCAGATTTATAAAAAATTTATTAAATACCGTTAAAACGTGAGTTGTAATAGCATTCTAGCTAAATTAGTAGCTAGTCACTGCTTTCAATGATTCCGGCCTAAAAGCACACCGGAATCATGGGCTTGATGTTAGCTTTCCTCTTTTACTATTTTTGGGCTTTTCTTTTTGAGCGAAGCGCTCTATGTCCCTGTGGTGAATATTTTTTAATCTTTTCGAAGCAGCCGCATTATTAATCTCGGTGCTACTCTGTGACATATTCTTTTGCGTTTATCTTTTGCTCGAATCACAAATCTGTTTTCCGCTAACATTTATCCTAGCGACTACTTTATCAAACATAAACATCCAAGTGTTTTGGTCCTTTCGGCTTTTTGGGGTTATCGCCATCTTCTTTTGTCTCAGTTGCAGTTTTATTTTGACCGTCTTGCTGTTCTGCAACTTTTTCAGCTTGTTGTTTGTTTTGTTTCTTTTGTTTTTTATTTTTTTGCTGTTGCTGCCGTGCTTCTTTTTCTTCCACGTGCAACTCTTGCTCTTCATCGCTAAGGGGTTTAAGTGAATCTGCTTTGCTTATTTTTTCAACTTTCTGAGTTTCTGTTGTAATGGGCACTTTGCCCTCTCTGGGTAAAATAGAAAAAAGTAAATCGCTGGTCATAATTTTTTCACCTCAATATTTATAATATTTGACCTATTTTTGAGCAGTTAATTCAAAATATATAAGGTCTACATACCATAGTCGATTTTATTGTAAGAAATAGTCAACTTTCTCTACATTTAGCATTGCATTAATCGAGCCGATTGAATAATGTATGCGCCATAGATTGCCGCTACATTTTAATAACGGCAGTAAAACTAATTGGGTAAGACAAAATTTTGAAAAATACACTGCAAGCTGTCCATCACCATCATAAAGCTTAACCTTTCAGGTTCGAGCTGGAAGGTTATTGAATCCTTCTAGCGGTGCAGAAAATTTTCTCAACCCCCGGAAGGCAACTTTCGGGGGTTTTTCATTTTAAGGCATTTTGAGAAATATCAGTTAACTCAAAATGTTTTAGGTTTAATCCAATAGCTACAAAACAGATTTTTGAATATTAAATAAGGCACATTCATCATGAGTGACAGTAAAAGACTTCGTATTGCAGTACAAAAGAAAGGCAGATTAAGTGACGACAGTATTGCACTGTTAAAAGCCGTTGGCATTAAATTGCAAATTCGTGACCGTTTATTAATTGCCCATTCGACTAACCAGCCTATCGATTTATTATTAGTCCGTGATGACGATATCCCAGGATTAGTTATGGACGGTGTGGTTGACCTTGGTTTTATTGGTCAAAACGAACTTGAAGAAAAAATGCTTGAGCGCCAAGCTTCTGGGAAAGCCGCAGATTATATTGAATTACGTCGTTTAGATTACGGTGGATGCCGTTTATCTTTAGCTGTACCCAATGAAATGGACTACCAAGGCATACAGTCGCTGCAAGGCAAAAAAGTGGCTACCACTTACCCTTATTTATTAGAACGTTTTTTCAAACAAGAAAACATCAATGCCAGCACAGTCATGTTAACGGGTTCTGTTGAAGTTGCTCCTAGAGCCGGCGTAGCTGATGCCATTTGTGACTTAGTTTCTACTGGCGCCACCTTAGAAGCCAATGGCTTACAAGAAGCTGACGAAATTTTTGTATCTCGTGCAGTATTAATTCAACGAGCAGCCCCATTAAGTGAAGAAAAACAATCACTTATTAACAAATTATTACCTCGTATGGATGGCGTGACTCAAGCCAAAGAAAGCAAATACATTATGTTGCACGCTCCTAAAGCTTACTTAGAACAAGTAAAAAGTTTATTACCAGGTTCAGAAAACCCAACGGTTTTACCCCTTTCAGGTAACGATGACATAGTGGCTATTCATGTCGTTAGCCCCGAAACTTTGTTCTGGGAAACCATGGAGAAATTAAAATCTCTGGGTTGTAGTTCGATATTGGTTATGCCAATCGAAAAAATGATGAAATAGGTACACAGGCAACAAGATGCAAATTTGGTCAAGACTTAATAAACAGCAACAACAAGATTTACTGAGCCGCCCTGCTTTGGCTGATAGTCAAAGCTTGAGCGATACGGTTTCCACTATTATTGAGCAAGTAAAAACGGATGGCGATAAAGCTTTATTAGCGTTAACTGAGCGCTTTGATGGGGCAAAACTCGCCAACTTACGTTTACATGACGTCAGCATAGGTGAAGTCGCTACTTTGCTTGAGCCTAAAGTCAAAAAAGCAATTGATCAGGCTTATGCCAATATTAAGTCTTTCCATCAGGCGCAATATCCGCAAGACGTGAAAGTAGAAACAACGCCAGGTGTAGTGTGTGAGTTAAAACATGCACCCCTAGCCTCTGTGGGTTTATATATTCCTGGTGGCACTGCGCCTTTACCATCTACCGTTTTAATGTTAGGTGCAACGGCTCAAGTTGCAGGCTGTGCCAGAAGTGTATTATGTACACCGCCCAATAAAAAAGGCGAAATAGCGCTAGAAATTCGTTATGCCGCTCAATTATGTGGCATAGACGAAATCTATTTAGTAGGCGGCGCTCAAGCCATAGCGGCATTAGCACTAGGCACTGAATCGATAGAAAAGGTCGATAAAATTTTCGGCCCAGGCAATAGTTTTGTCACTGAAGCCAAACAACAAGTGAGTCGAATTCCTGCAGGGCCTGCCATAGACATGCCAGCTGGACCTTCTGAAGTGTTGGTGATTGCCGACAAAATGGCGAACCCAATTTATGTGGCTGCCGATTTATTATCTCAAGCTGAACATGGAGCTGACTCTCAAGCGGTATTAGTGTCTGATAGCGTTGAGCTAATCGAAGCCACTAAACTACAAGTCAGCGCACAATTGGCCACCTTAAGTCGACAAAACATTGCTGAAAAAGCCATACAGCATAGTCGTTATATTTTGACTGATAACATTGAACAAGCATTTACTGTGAGTAATGCTTACGGCCCTGAACACTTAATTATCCAAATTGAAAATGCACGGGATAGTTTAGCTAAGCTGACCAATGCAGGTTCAATATTTGTCGGTCAGTGGTCACCAGAGTCTGCTGGGGATTATGCCAGTGGTACTAACCATGTATTACCTACTTATGGCTACGCACGTAACTATTCTAGCTTAGGTTTAGCTGATTTTATGCGCCGCTTTACGGTGCAAGAATTGACTTATCAAGGATTACAAAATATTGGTGACGCCATAATGGATTTAGCCGACGCTGAAGGCTTAGATGCCCACAGACAAGCTGTGGCCTTACGTTTACAAGATCCAGCTAATCAAACGTCTAGCGATAATGGAGACGCATAATGAGCAATAGAGTCGGGTCTTTAATCGACAAATTAGTCTGCGAAAATGTTAAGGCTTTAGTGCCTTACGAATCAGCTCGTCGCCTATTTGCCGCCAGCGAAAACAATCAAGATGCACAACAACCTGTTTGGTTAAATGCCAATGAATCGCCCTATGCCAATGAATATTCAGTCAGTAGCGAATTTTTTAATCGTTACCCTGACTGTCAGCCTAGTAGTGTTATCAATGCCTATGCAAAATTTGCCGGTATCAGCAATAAACAATTGTTAGTCAGTCGCGGGGCAGACGAAGGCATAGAATTATTAATTCGAGCCTTTTGTACTCCTGGCCAAGATAAAATATTAATTTGTCCGCCTACTTACGGCATGTATGCCATCAGTGCAGAAACCGCCAATGTAGGTATTGAAAAAGCGCCACTAAATGCCGATTTTTCACTGGATATAGAAACAATTAAGTCTTTTAAAGACCAAGTCAACTTAGTGTTTATTTGTTCGCCTAATAACCCAACAGGTACGGGGGTTGCGCCACAGCAAATTGAACAAGTGTTGAACCACTTCGCCGGTTCAGCATTGGTTGTAGTTGATGAAGCTTATATCGAGTTTGATGCA
This sequence comes from Paraglaciecola sp. L3A3, assembly GCF_009796765.1. Lineage (NCBI taxonomy): Bacteria > Pseudomonadati > Pseudomonadota > Gammaproteobacteria > Alteromonadales > Alteromonadaceae > Paraglaciecola > Paraglaciecola sp. L3A3. The sequence goes on along the minus strand of NZ_CP047023.1, from coordinate 1,791,463 downwards.
AGCAATTCTTGGGCTAACAAACTTGAACAATATGATAATTTAGTGATCTTGCGTACCTTGTCAAAAGCCTTTGCTTTGGCCGGCTTAAGATGTGGTTTTACCTTAGCCAATGCGCAAATTATTCATACCTTATTAAAAGTCATTGCGCCCTACCCTATGCCAGAGCCAGTCGCACAAATTGCTGCACAAGCTTTGAGTGATAAAGGTTTAAGCACTATGCAAACTCAAGTATCAGCCATTCAAAAAGAAAAAGACTTACTCAAACAAAGTCTAATCAAAATGGGTGATATTCAATTAGTGGGCGACGATAAAGCTAACTTTATTCTGTTTAGAACCGCACAAAAACAAGCATTAATGGACTATTTAGTCAGTCATAAAATGTTTATTCGTGACCAATCTAAACAATTCAATTTACAAAATTGCCTGCGCATTACCGTGGGCAGTGCTGAACAAAATCAACAATTGCTTGCACTTATATCAAGCTTTTACCAACTGCAAGGAAATCAATCATGAGCCAAGCTATTCTTTTTATCGATCGTGACGGGACTCTGGTTGAAGAGCCAGCAATTGACAAACAATTAGACACCTTAGAAAAATTAGTCTTTGAACCGCAAGTGATCCCAGTATTACTTAAGTTACAACAGGCTGGATTTAGCTTGGTGATGGTGTCGAACCAAGACGGTTTAGGTACGGATAGTTTCCCTCAAGCTGATTTTGATTTAGCTCATAACAAGATGATGGATATATTCAAAAGTCAGGGTGTGATATTTGATGATGTATTAATTTGTCCTCATTTTGATGCCGATAACTGCTCATGTCGCAAACCTAAACTAGGTTTAGTCAAAGACTACCTACAACAAGGAAAAGTCGACTTTACTCGCTCTTTTGTGATTGGCGACCGCGATACCGATATTCAACTTGCTGAAAACATGGGCATAGTGGGAATTAAATATAATCCGCAAAACAAAAACTGGCCGGCCATTGAGAAACAATTATTAGCCTCTAGCCGTGTGGCAACTGTAGTGCGTAAAACATCTGAAACCAATATTAATGTCACTGTGGATTTAGACTCAACGGCAAAGTCGACCATAGAAACTGGCTTAGGTTTTTTTGATCACATGCTTGATCAAATCGCCACTCATGGTGGATTTGAACTGAACTTAACAGTAGATGGCGACTTACATATTGATGATCATCACAGTGTTGAAGATACCGCCTTAGCCCTAGGCGAAGCGCTGAAGAAAGCCTTAGGTGACAAACGTGGTATTGGCCGCTTTGGGTTTGCCTTGCCTATGGATGAATGCCGAGCTGAATGTATTTTAGATATTTCTAATCGTCCACACTTAAAATTTGAAGCAGAATTTAGTCGCGATCAAGTAGGCGAAATGGCTACCGAAATGGTACCTCATTTTTTCTACTCAATTGCACAAGCTATGGGATTATCATTGCACTTATCGACTTCAGAAGGCAATGCTCACCACCAAGTAGAAAGTTTATTTAAAGTATTTGGCCGTGCCTTACGCCAAGCTATCCATAAACAAGGTGAAGCTTTACCTAGTAGTAAAGGAGCATTGTAGTTACATGAGCGATATGATCGACTTAACTAAAAAGCAGCAAGAAATTGTCATTGTAAACACAGGCTGCGCCAATATTTCATCTGTTAAATTTGCAGTTGAACGTTTAGGTGTCAAAGTGAATGTAAGTGATGACGTGAATGTCATTAAAAAAGCAGACAAGGTATTTTTACCGGGCGTAGGCAGTGCCAATGCGGCTATGGCCAGTATTAAACAAAAACAGTTAGTTGAAGCCATTCAAAGTTTGACTCAACCGGTATTAGGTATTTGTTTGGGCATGCAATTGATGGTGGAAAGCTCTGAAGAAAGCTTAACCGGCAGTACGCCATGTTTAAACTTGATCCCTGGACAAGTTAAGCGTATGCAAGTAGGCGATTTACGCTTACCACATATGGGCTGGAACACTGTGTCAGCCGCTGCAGATGCACCTTTATTTAAAGGCTTAGATGCAGATAGTTATTTCTATTTTGTACATAGTTTTGCGGTAGCTTTATCTGAGTTCACTTTAGCCAAATGCCACTACGGAATGGACTTTTCTGCGGCTATTCACAAAGATAATTTCTTTGGTGTGCAATTTCACCCTGAGCGTTCCAGCGATGCAGGTGCGCAACTTTTGAAAAACTTTATTCAGTTGTAAATTTCTTAGTAAGAGCATTTATTAATAAAATCACTACTTAATAAAAAACTTAGATTGATAAGAGCAAGCATGATAATTCCAGCAATAGATTTAATAGAGGGTTCAGTAGTACGTTTATATCAAGGCGACTACGAACAAAAAACCGAATATAAACTTGATCCAGTAGACGTGGTTAATAGCTACGCTGATCAAGGTGCAAAATGGTTACATATTGTCGATTTAACTGGCGCCAAAGACACCAGTAAACGCCAATTAGATTTAATATCTAAAATGGTCGCCACTAACCGCATGCAGTTTCAAGCTGGCGGTGGTATTCGCAGTGAAGAAGATGTAGCGCAACTATTAGACATAGGTGTGAAACGTGTAGTGATTGGTTCATTGGCGGTGAAAGAGCCTGAATTAGTAAAAGGTTGGATAACCAAATATGGTGCCGATGCCATCGTCCTTGCCCTTGACATAAATATAGATGAATCAGGTAATAAGTTTATTGCCACTCATGGTTGGCAAGAAAATTCTGGGGTGTCTATCGAAGACTTACTCAATGACTTTTTATCTGTTGGCGCTAAACATGTATTGTGCACAGATATTAGCCGAGACGGTACCTTACAAGGTGCTAATCATCAGCTGTATACTGAAATGGCCCAACAATTTCCCACTGTGGGCTGGCAAGCATCCGGCGGAATTGGCAAACTAGCTGACATAGCCGTATTAAAACCCACAAAGGTAAGTGGAGTGATACTAGGTAGAGCTTTACTAGAAGGTAAATTTACCGTCGCAGAAGCCATAGAGTGCTGGAATAGCCCTCAATAATGAGCTCGTATGAAACACAATTTCATACCTGTTTACACAATATAAAATAAAAATTTAGGAATTTACAATGTCGGCATTTGGTACAGTTTTTATGCCTAAAATGGCACTAACAACTTTCGAAAATGGTCAATGGAGCGAAGCTAAAACAGTTTCCTCAGACAGTATTCAATTGCACCCTGGTGCGCATGTTCTACATTATTCAAGTACTTGTTTTGAAGGACTTAAAGCCTTTAAACATCAAGATGGCAGTGTGCATGTGTTTCGCATGGATCAAAATATTAATCGTTTTGATCAAAGCAGTAACTTGTTGCATTTACCGCAAGTTAACCAGCAACAAGTGTCTGATATGATTTTAGACATAGTCGCTCAGTACAAAGATGAAATTCCAGAGCCTCCAGGCTCTATGTATATTCGCCCTACGCATATTGGGACAGAGGCAGCCGTTGGTAAAGCCGCAGCCCCCAGTGCTACCTCTATCTTATATGTATTAATTTCTCCTGTAGGTGATTATTTTGCCGGTGGCTCAAGACCACTGCGCATATTACTGGATGAAACAGGTATGCGCTGTGCACCCCACATGGGTATGATTAAAAGTGGTGGTAATTATGCCAGTGCTTTAGGTCCTATTTTACAAGCAAAAGAACAAGTACAAGCCGACCAAATTTTATTTTGTCCGAATGGTGATGTGCAAGAGACTGGCGCTGCAAACTTTATTTTGATTGATGGCAATGAAGTTATCACTAAAGCTTTATCTTCAGAATTTTTACACGGTGTCACTCGTGACTCAGTATTGAAAATTGCTGCCGATTTAGGCATGACGGTTTCTGAAAGAGATCTTACTGTGACTGAGTTATTAGAGCGTGCAGCTAAACCTAATGTAGAAGCCGCATTATCTGGTACTGCTGCCGTGTTAACCTCTGTTGGTACTTTGATCCATAATGGTCAAGAGTACAAAGTAGGTACAGGTGAAAATGGCCCTACTACGCAGAAGTTACGCCAAGCATTAAATGAAATTCAATGGGGCCAAGCTGAAGATAACCATAACTGGTTGACTGAAGTTAAGTAACAGCAGTTTGGAGCAAGAGGGATTTGAACCACAAAGATAATGAAAATTCTTTATTGTAGGTCGGGGCTTTAGCCCGTCAATGTAAACAATAGACGCCATAAATGGACGACCTACAAAAGACTAAAAGCTGAGCACTGAGGTAAAGAAGATTAAAAGAAGACACAGATTAATAAAATCAGTGTTTTCTTAACAGTCTATAGTTTTATGCTTTTCTCTGTGCAGCGAAGCGCTCTGTGTTCTCTGTGGGGAATAGCTTTAGAAGAAGGGAACCCTGCCAACGACATGCAGGAATGACGAGATTCGAACAAAAGTTTAGCGCTGACTTTAGGTTCTGTTACAAGTTTTTAGTCGCAAGTCGCGGCTAGAAACTCGAAAAATTTTTAAGGTTTTTTATGTTAGCAAGACGCATTATTCCTTGCCTCGATGTTAAAGATGGCAAGGTCGTAAAAGGGGTTAAATTTCGTAACCACGAAATAATCGGTGACATTGTTCCCCTTGCCGAACAATATGCTTTACAAGGTGCTGATGAATTGGTGTTTTATGACATCACAGCATCCAGTGATCAACGTGTTGTCGATAAAAGCTGGGTAACCCGTATTGCCCAAGTGATTGATATCCCTTTCTGTGTAGCGGGCGGCATAAAAACCGTTGAAGATGCAGGTAAAATTCTAGAGATGGGGGCAGATAAGATATCTGTTAACTCGCCAGCTTTAGCTGATCCTGAGTTAATCACCCGCTTACATGACACCTACGGCCAACAATGTGTAGTGGTGGGGATTGACAGTTTCTACAATGAAGAAACAGGAGTCTACCAAGTTCATCAATACACAGGTGATGAGTCTCGTACCCAAGTCACAGCTTGGCAAACAGCTGACTGGGTGAAAGAAGTGCAACAACGTGGTGCCGGTGAAATAGTATTAAATTGCATGAACCAAGATGGTGTTCGACAAGGTTATGATATTGCACAATTAGCCGCTATTCGTGCCGCTTGTAAAGTGCCTTTAATCGCTTCAGGCGGTGCTGGTGAAAAGGTACATTTTAAAAATGTATTCGAACAAGCTGACGTTGATGGCGCACTGGCTGCATCGGTATTTCACAAAGGTATTATTCCGATACCGGATTTAAAAGCCTATTTACGTGAACAAAAAGTAGCAATTAGAGATTAAAGACCAAAAGAATATTAACCACAGAGGACACTGAGTGCGCAGAGGAAAAGAAAATCTAATTCTTAGCATTCACAACCTCTGTGTAGCGAAGCCTCTATGAACTCTGTGGTTCAAAAGCTTTAATGCTCGTAGCTCGTAGCTAAAACATTATTAGAGATTAAGATGATTATTACTAAACAAAATATTGCTGAGTTGGCTTGGCAGAAAATGGACAACCTGATTCCTTGCGTTGTACAAAATGCAATTAGCGGTAAAGTACTGATGCAAGGTTTTATGAATCAAGATGCATTAAATAAAACCTTAGAAACAGGTTTAGTCACTTTCTTCAGCCGCTCTAAACAACGTTTATGGACTAAAGGGGAAGAATCTGGCAACAGCTTAAACTTAGTTGAACTAACGGCTGATTGTGACAATGACTGTATTTTAGCTTTAGTTAATCCAGTAGGTCCTACTTGCCATAAAGGTACTGAAACATGCTGGGCAGAGAGTGGCTCAGCCGACATCAGCTTTATTGCTGAATTAGAACAAGTGATAGCTTCTCGTAAAGGTGCTGATGCCAAGAGCAGCTATACAGCAAGCTTGTATGCTAGTGGTATTAAACGTATCGCTCAGAAAGTCGGTGAAGAAGGTGTAGAAACAGCCTTAGCTGCCACAGTAAAAGATTTAGATGAGCTAAAAAATGAATCTGCTGATCTGCTTTACCACTTATTAGTGTTACTGCAAGCTAGTGATTTGAACTTGTCAGATGTCATAGCCGTATTAAAACAGCGCCACGCTAAATAAGTTAAAATTAAGACAATTACCTTCCTTTTTTGTCAAGCCGCATTCGCGGCTTGTTATCAATTTCAATTATTACTCTGAGTATTGTTTTATATACCTAAGTATCGACCTGTAGATTTTTTAATCAATGAAATGAGTGTTTAATAAACCCATCGAAACATTGATTCCTAAACAGAACCAAGTTTCAAAACAATTTTTATTAACCTACAGAGAGAATTTAACCATGTTGAAAATAGTTAAAACATCTATCGTAATCGCGACTACTTCTTTAATCTTTGCTGGCAACGCACAAGCTGATGTGGGCGAAGCATTACAAAATATTTGCACTATCGTTAAAGCAGATGATAAAGGCGAACTTCGTAAAAAAATGAAGCGTGTACAATCTGACTTTAGCCTACGTATTAAAGATTATTATTCAGGTGTTTCTTGTGGTGGTAACAGCTTAATTCGCACTGCTATGCTTAACAATGCAATAGAAACAGGTACCTTGATGGTGAAAAAAATGCCTAAAAGTGACTTAAGTGCACCAGAAAATGATGGAAAAACTATTACTGCATGGGCCGCCGAAAATGGCCTAGCGAATTCCCCTATTGCCGCTGTATTAAAAGATCGTATCTAATTGAGCAAAGACTTAGCTAATCCTAGGTTTCAAACCGTTCAACATGGTGGTTGGTATTAAACTACCGACCTTAAAAACCGGCCTCATTTGAGGCCGTTTTTTTAATATAATCAATCGATTACCCAAATATATTTTAAATAATAACCTGCCATTAACTGTTTTTTTTATGTATTTTCTATTACTGTATCTACATACCGATAATGGTTAACGAATAGTTAATACTGTGTATTTTTTAAAAAAGCCTCAGTGGTTATGGTGAGTGGTCAAATAGGGTAAGATTAAGCGTAGATAATTAACCTAATCTATATAACCTGAGATCGGGATAAACAGAGCTTCTCAATAACGCTTTTTTGCGCCTAGCGGCGTTGGATCTTGTAACAATAGCCAGCTATTGCGAACGAAAATCCGCCTTGCTATCCACAAAAATTTCGTCATCGAGTAAGCGTTGATGTAAATCAAAATGAATGTGTATTTGTAACCCATTGAGTTTTAAGTATAAATTAAAATGACACGATACTTTTTAACCCGAGTTCAGGTTATATACTAATTAACTCAGCAAATCAGACTAGTTTACGAACATTAAAGAGAATAAATGATGAGACAAGTTCTTCCACTACGTTTTAAACCATCAGCTATATCAGCTTTATTAGGCACAGCTTTAGTGCTAAATAGCGGATTAACTTTAGCCCAAGAAAAACCTCAAGAATCACATTTAGAAGTCATCACAGTCACAGCTCAGAAAAGAGCTCAAAATCTCCAAGAGGTGCCTGTATCTGTTACCGCTTTTTCTGGCGAACAAATGGCTGAATCTGTGATTAAAGATATTTATGATTTACAAACCAATGTTCCAGGATTAGGAGCATTTCAGAGTCAGTCAGCCACTAATTCAAGTTTTTCTATCCGTGGTGTGGGCACATCATCACAAAACTTTGGTTTAGAGTCATCGGTCGGTATGTATATTGATGGGGTTTATCGTGCTAGACAAAACTCCATCATTAACAACTTGGTTGACGTAGAAGCAGTCGAAGTTTTACGTGGCCCTCAAGGTACCCTGTTTGGTAAAAATACTCCTTCTGGAGCAATATTAATCAAAACTGTCGCGCCTAGTCATGACGGTGGTGATGCTTTTGTAGAAGCCACTATAGGCAACTTTGGTCTATTAAATTTGTCAGGAGCAGCTTCAATTTCTGCTATTGAAGATATTCTTGCATTTCGTGTTACCGCTTTTAGTAGTGATAGAGATGGCATAGGTAGCGATGTCAATCTCGGCAAAAATGTCATAAATGACCGAAATCGTTGGGGGGCAAGAATACAGGCTTTATATACGCCAACAGATGATATATCGGTACGTGTGATTGCCGATCATGCTGAAATTGATGAAATATGTTGTGCGGCTCCTGTCGTTATGAATAATTATCAAGCTAAAGATATCCCGGGCAAGTTTGGTTCTGACTATGTGTTGAGTAACGTTTTTGGGGCCACATTATTCGATGGCGGGGATTCTTTTTTCGATAGAAAAGTAGCCCTCAATACTTTGCCGATTTCCACTATGGAAGATAGTGGATTGTCTATGGAAATTAATTGGGATTTAACAGAACATTTAAGCTTAGTCTCTATCAGTGCCGGTCGTAGTGTTAATTCAACGGATATACTAGATGGGGATTTCAGCGATGCTAATTTATTAACCATCACCAATGATAGTGAACAAGACTCTTTCTCTCAGGAAATAAGGCTAGATTATTCCAAAGAGAAACTAAATATGATTTTAGGTGTTTACTTTTTTCAACAGGATCTTAATTTAGACTACTTACTTGATGCTGAAATTGGATTTAGTGTATTTTTTGATCAAGTGGCTTATCCCCAAGCTCTAGAAGCTGCAGGAGATGCCAATGAAAATGGCATCAGTGATCTACAAGATATAGTAGATGGTTTGAATACTATAAGTGCACTCACTGGTGGTTTTATTGCACCAGTGGCATCACCCAGTCAATCGAATGTGACCTTTCCTCATATCGCTGAACAAAGCCATGAAAGTTTTGCCGTTTTTGGTCAATTCGATTATGCATTAACCGACGAATTTACTCTGACCGCAGGGCTACGCTATACAGAAGAAGAAAAAGAGTTATTTAGCGCCTTTGCAGAACTGAATACTGATGGGGAACCATTTATTCCTGCTAATTTTTCAGGTGGAGTAGACGGTATTCCTTTTGCATTACAAAACATAGGTACAGCTATACTTGCAGGCCAGGCTCCTTCATCGGCAGACTTGTTAACTATTGCTCCATTACAATCACCAGGTTGGGGTATACCTTTTGTAGGTGCAGTTACCTCTGGTAGACCCGACATTAATGAGAAATTGGAAGATAGCCAAGTTACTGGCACGGTGAAGTTAAGTTATCAACCGACTAATAATTCACTTTATTATGCTTTAGTGGGAACCGGTTATAAATCAGGTGGAACCAATACAGATCGTATTGACGCCCAGTTTGATCCTGTTTTTGGTGCAGAAAAATCGACTTCAATTGAAGTGGGCATGAAACAAGATTTTCCAGCTCAAGATCTGCGGATCAATGCCGCTATTCACAAAACTGATATTACCGACTTCCAAGCTAACACTTTTACCGGTAGTGGATTTAACTTACAAAATGCCGGGGATATAAACACCTCAGGGGCTGAGCTCGAAGTCACTTGGTTACCTACACAGAGTTTAGAAGTCAAATTTGCATATGCCTATACCAAAGCAGAATATGAAACTTTTTTGAAGGGTAATTGTTGGTTACCTAGTACCTTCCATTCCGGTATTGAAGATCCAGGAAGGGCTCAAGTTACAGATGAGTTTTGCAGCCGTTCTGGCGATAGATTAGCCAGTGAACCTGAGCATTACGGTGTGGTTCAAGTCAAAAAAGACATTGATATAACGGGTAATATTTATTCCTACATTCAAGTTGAATATAGTTATACCGGTAATCGAGTGATGGATGGCAGCAATGATCCTCTACATTTTTCAGGTTCATACGACTTACTTAACTTAAGGTTATTCATGAATTTCGCTGCTCAAGATATGGATGTAATAGTATGGGGAAGAAATATTTTGGATCAAGAATATATAGGAAGCAATACCTTTAATACACCGATTCAAGATGGAAAAATAAATGCCTACTTAGCTGAACCCGCCACTTTTGGTGTATCTGTTAAGAAGCGTTTTTAACCTCAATTTAAAATAATCAAACATTTAATATCGTAGAAGGGGCTTTCAGCCCCTTTTGTTTAAAATCTTTAATCCAAAGTTTCTCCTTTTAAATACCTATTAAATTTACTCTTTATTTACAAATATCTTATAGATGATTTTCATATATAAATATATACTATTATTTATAAATATATGTATCCACTAAAATTATCTAACTAAAGAGAGTTCTATGCATAGATTAATAGTAATACTTAGTTTTGTTGCATTACTTGCAGGCTGTTCCTCGGACCAACCCACTGCAAACGTAAATAAACAAAATAAGCCCAACATTGTTTTTGTTATCTCTGATGATCAAGGTTATGGCGATCTTGGTATTAACGGTAACCCTATTCTTAAAACCCAACACATTGATGCTTTAGCTAGAGAGTCAGTGAATTTAAATGACTACCATGTCGCCCCTACTTGCTCGCCAACTCGTGCAGCTTTATTAACTGGTCACTGGACTAACCGTACAGGTACATGGCACACCATAATGGGCCGTTCTATGCTTAGAGAGAACGAAATCACCATTGCCGACTTATTAAAAGATAACGGTTATCAAACCGCCATGTTTGGTAAGTGGCATTTAGGAGATAATTACCCTTATCGCCCAATGGACAGAGGATTTGAACATGCCTATTACCATGGTGGTGGTGGTGTCGGTCAAACCCCAGATTATTGGAATAATGCTTATTTTGACGGCAGTTATTTTCGTAATGGCGTAGCCGAAAAAGCTGAAGGTTTTGTAACAGATGTATTCTTCGAAGAAGCAATTGAATATATAGAGCAAGCCAAAGATAAAGCTCAACCCTTCTTTGCTTATATCAGTACCAATGCACCTCATGGTCCTATGCACGCCCCAGAAGAATATGCCGCTAAATATGCAGACAAAGGTTTAACTATTTCACAACAGCATTTCTTTGGCATGATCCATAACATAGATGACAATGTGCAAAAGCTTAGAAATTACTTAGAGAAAAATAACCTGGCAGACAACACCATATTTGTTTTTACCACAGACAACGGCACCGCTGGCGGAGAAAAAGTATTTAATGCGGGTATGCGTGGTAAAAAAGGCAGCGCATATGATGGCGGCCATCGCGTACCATTCTATTTACATTGGCCAAATGGCGGCTTTACCCAGCAGCATATAGTCGACACTATCACTTCATACGTAGACATAGTCCCTACCCTATTAGAGATGACTGGTTCAAAAAAACCTGACAGCCTAGTTTTTGACGGTACATCGATTCTTCCTTTAATGAAAGGCAAAGCCAAAAATTGGTCGGATAGAATTTTAATCACCGACTCTCAACGCGTACTAAACCCTATAAAATGGCGTGCAAGCTCAGTAATGACCAATCAATGGCGTCTAATTAATGGCAAAGAATTGTACGACATGGAGCAAGATCCAGGGCAAGAGAATGACGTTGCTGCACAGCATCCAGAAGTGGTATCCCGTCTAACTAAATTTTATGACAACTGGTGGACAGAATTAGAACCTACATTTGGCGAACCCACTGCTATCTATTTAGGTGCAGATGAAGCTAACCCAGTCAATCTAACCTCTCACGATTGGTTAGGCGACAACAAAGCTGTACCGTGGAATCAAAAATTTATTCGTCAACAACAAGCCGAAGATGATGGTGTTCATAAAGGTTATTGGTGGGTGAATATCATCAACTCAGGTCAGTATAAAATTGAACTAAGACGCTGGCCAGAAGAGGCTGACACAGCTATTCATAATGACATGGTGGCGGGAGATAAAGTACCGGGCGATAGATCCTTCAGAGAATACAAAGGTCTAGGATTCAAAGCCAGCCAAGCAAAACTAAATATTGCTAATACAACACAAATGGCACCTGTTAACGTAAGCGACAAATATATCAGCTTCAATGTTAATCTTGAAAAAGGCAAAGCCAAACTTCAAGCAAGTTTCATTGACGCTAATAATAAAGAATTAGGTGCTTACTACGTAAAAGTTACTCGTCTCTAAAAAAGTATTAAGCTACAACAAGGGTGGCAACTTAGTTGCCACTTTTTTTATTTCAACCCTTTCTATCTCAACCCTCCTTACTTCAAACCACTATATCTCAAAATATTCAATTTTCCCTAGCAAGCCCACGTACATTCACCTGCAAATAAAAATTTGTATTTTAAAGCTACTCTATAAAAAACAAACAAATGTCACTATAATTAAAACAAATTAATCTTGAGGTAATATTATGTTTATCAAACAATCATTAGCAATAGTCACAATACTATTGGCGACTTCAGCATGCAGTCTGCTCCCTACCCCTTCTTATCTTCCTGCTGAGTTAGCGAATCAATACTCAAGTTCGGTAGATGATGAAATATCTGACGAATTTAACAGTGGCAAACTAGATACATCTAAATGGACTTACCGTAAAAGAGCCGCTGGCGGCTTGGGGCGAGGCACTGAATTCGTAAATTTTGCAGCTATAGATGGCACGAATGAATATGTCTCCTTGAAAGGTATTGGGGCCCAACAAAAAGGCAGCGGTATTAGTTCACTAAAAGCGGTAGATTATGGTTTTTATGCAACTAGGTGGCGTACTACTGGGATAAAAACGGATGTTGCTACCTCCTTTCATCCTGCTATTTGGGGTTTCTGGGGCAACGCCGGTGAAGTTAACAAAGGAATATCCCCTAAAAATCGTCATACTTTAGAAATAGACTTAATGGAATTTGGCAATTGGCCAACACCTACCCACTGGAGTACTGATGCCCCTGCCTTTTTTGATGGCAAAAGAATTGTCGCCACAGGCAGTGCTAACGAGAGTGATATAGATTTTGATGGCGACAAAGCAGTGATGCTTGGCGCACCAAATGAGACTCGGATTAACCATTCAGATTGGACTACTCTTGGCATGGAATATACGCCTGAGTATTTGCAATTATGGGAACAAGTTAACGGTCAGTGGTATAAAATCGGCGATACTGTATTCTTTACTGATAAAAACACCCAAACGTCTATTAATAAATTACACCGCAACAAATGTTACTGGTTACTATCGAATTTATTTATTGAGTTTGGTAATAAGCCCAGAGATAGAAGTGACACCAGTTTAGACGTGGATTATTTTCGTTTTTATCCTATTAAATAATAACGCTGAAATAACGCCATTTAAAACAAAAGCCTCTACAGTTAGAGGCTTTTTTATAACTTTGCTTCATGTAATCTGGAGCGGCTTAATGCAGATTTTTCAATGATGTTAACTCAAAACCATTTAACCAAATACCTTTCTCACCTTTAGGGTCTCTAAATACAATAGACACCGGATTTGTTCCGTCTGCTTCAAAAGTAATGATTTGTGAGCCAGGCTGTCCTAATTGTAGAGACTTACCTTCAGTCACCGCAATATCTTCAACATTCCAGGCTCCTGATGCATCACTGACCAACGCTTCTAACGTGGTGGCATAAGGTAACTTATGAATAGTAATACTCTTTAGCTTATCTAAGTTTGGATCCATTGAGTCGGTATTAGATCGAGGAGCATGGTGGTAAGTTTTAATACTGTACTGGCCTTTTTCTAAACCATCAAAAATCAGACTGATACCTTGCTTATCTATACCTAACACACCTTCGCCATAAACATAACCATATAAACCAATCACATTCATTTCACCTAGCCAACGCAATACACCTTGTTCGGAATTACTGAGTAGCGAGGCATCAAAACCACCAAAATCATCAAAATGCTGCGAAGCCCCTTGGTTATCTTGACCATACCAAGCATCCCAGCCAAATTGCACTAGCTGGTCTTGGGCACCCATATCAACCCGAATTTTGGCATAATCTTTTATCGGATAAGCGCTCACCAAAAGTGCGTCTTTGCTCACAGCTTGGCTGCGTATTTTTACCGAATCTGATTTTAGACCTTTCGCCTTTGCGCGAATTTTTATACTACCAGCTTTAGTACCGGCCCTGACTAATATGGGTGCAACACCCAGTCTTACTTTAGCTGGATTAGCCTGAATATTGGCTTTATCACCGATAATTTCAGCAGGACCAGATATCGAGAATTCAACCTCTGCTTCTGCATCAGGTAACAACATGCCGTTTTTATCTAATATTTCAGCGTAACCGACCAAAATATCATTGCCATCGGCGGCCAAAATTCTATCTTTAGTATCCAATTTTAAATTAATTTTATAGGGTTTACCTGGTGTGTAACGCTCTTGCTGTAACACTTGTTGACCATTAATAAATCCAGTGACAGTCAGCTTACCCTCTTCATAAAATGATACCGGGATCTCATAAGGCGGGTGATCAATACCAATATACTTTAGTGCAGTAGAAGGTTTAAAACGCCCTTTTGATTGGCCATTAACCGCTAGTTCGATTTCATCGGCATTGCTGTAAATTGTCAGTAGCTTGGTTTGTTCAGTCCAAGGATCTTTCACGTATAAACTAGGCGTATTGGTTAATTCAGTGGGATACCACATAATTTTAGGATTTTTGACCGACCTAAAAGACGTTAACATGCCGCCACGGGTTCTATCGTCCCACACACCAATGTCGTGAAAGGTATAATAAGCATGAGCAGTCCAGGCGATCATGCCGGTTTTCATCGGATCATTTTTATATTCGGCAATCACTTCTGGGCCGGTACGCCCTTCCATGGCTAATAACTGCTCATGACGCGCCCATTCTCCGGGGCCATAGTTCATATTGGCAAAGACATCAGTTAAACCACTCGACTGCCAACCTGTCCAGCGACTGCTTTGTGAGGCGGTTAATCGAGTAGGATCTTCTTGTTTAACCGAATAATGTAATCTAGGTACATAACCTCTGTGGTTAATACCTGCACCCCATATGATTACCGAAGGGTGATTTCTATGGTTTCTGACCATAGTTCGCGCAGACGCCTCTAGGTTATCCCACCACTTGCCTGAGTTTTGCATACCAGTCCATGTGGGTGCTTCTTCGTAAACTAAAATTCCCAGTTCATCACAGGCTTGTAAAATGGCATCATCTTGCGGGTAATGAGCGGTGCGCATCACGTTAAAACCTAAATCTTTGAATTGTTGCATATCTTTTTTATGCAGTGAATTAGGTAATGCATCACCTATGTAGCCATAGTGTTGATGACGATTAAAGCCCATCAATTCAATCGGTTTGTTGTTAAGCTTAAAACCATTTATTTGGTCGAATTCAAACTTGCGAAAACCGACATTATTATCAGCCACATCCAGTGCTTTGCCATCCACCAGCAACAAGGTATTCAACTTGTACAAATATGGGTTTTCTGTTGACCAAAGATGTAATCCATCTTCGATGCCGCCAATTTGATTAAACTCAAACGACTGCCCTGCTTTTAACACTTTATTGTCTGTTAGTTTCAAAACTACCGCGCCTGACTTATCTACCACACGGTTAATTAGCTGAATATTTTGTTCGCTGTTTGACTGGTTGATAACGTGAGTTTTCACATCTAGGGTGGCGTTTAAATTAACCGGATCAACACTTGGAGTGGTGATGGTAATGCCATGGTTCATACCTTCAATATTAAATGTAATACGCACGGGAGCCGTTTCAACCAAATACACGTCTCGGTATAAGCCACTAAATTTCACGTAATCAAATGGGCCAGGATCGGGTGGAATATGTTGACTACGACGATTATCTACCAACAAGGTAATTTGGTTTTCTGCACCGTATTTTACATAGTCAGAAATATCAAAAATAAAGGGGGTATAACCACTTACCGCATGATTGCCAGCATGTTGGCCATTCACCCATAAATTTGTTTCTTGGTGGGCACCTTCAAATTCTAAGAATACTTTTTTAGAATTATCTGCACTGACACTAATTGTGCGTTTATACCAACCTACTTTACGCTGGAAAGTTTCTTGAACCTTACTGTCTTTCACACCATTTAAGGCTAAAGAGGTTAATTCTAACGTGTGAGGAACGGTAACATTTTGCCAACTCCCATCATCAAAATCACTGGCATAATACTTAGCTTCTGGTTCACCTAAATGGAATTTCCATCCAGAAGTTAACATCAACTTAGTGCGTTCAGTTTTAGGGTAACCAGAGGGTAACTCTTGTGCAATCGATAAAATACTCGCCAACAAAAGCCCTAATAGGCTTAACACCTTTATGCTAAGTTTCATCCCATACTCCTTTTAATTATGATCACCTTATTTTACCCATAAAAAAACCTGATGTCGCATAACAACATCAGGTTTATTAACAATAACTGTTTAATTATTTACTATTGATAATAATAGTTTGATCATCCAAACCTTTAATCTTAGCCACAACTTTAATCAAACCCGCTTGTTTAGTCGATTGTACTATCACTAAAGCACGGCCTTTTGCTGTATCTAGATGATTAGACTGGAAGTTCTGAACATTAGCAGACGCTCCGTTATCGACACCTAACCATCGGCCATTTCCTGCAAACTCAAAGGTAACATGAGCATTTTGTGTTTTTACAATACGCCCTTCTTTGTCATGTAATTGCACGACTAAATGTGCCACATCGTAGGCGTCAGCTTGAAGTACTGATTTATCAGATGTGAAAGTAAAACCCGTCGCTTTGCCTGCAGTTTCGAATGTTGCTTCAATTTCTTGTCCGTCAAAGCCTGCACGCGCTGTTAAGGTACCAGCATTGTATGGCACTACCCAACGGAACAAACGATCAGGGCTTTCTGACATACTCCGTGAACCTAAAGACTCACCGTTTAAAAACAGCTCTACAATAGAATGATTAGAGGCAACTTCAACTAAAACGCTATCACCCTTTTTGTAATTCCAATGCATATTAGAATCACGCCATCTGTAACTGCCGTTACCTTTAGCCACCGCTAAACCTGATAACTCGTCTACTTCAAAACCTGAGTCTTTTAACGGCAAAGTACCTAATGAAATATGTGGCTTATTAATGAACACACTTTTAAAGTAGTTCCAACCTTGTACTTCAAAGCCAGCTAAATCAAGAATGTCGCCCCAACCGCTTTTTTCAGGCCATTTGTTATGATATTCACCAATATAATCAATACCGGTCCACATAAATTGACTAAACACACCTGGATAGTTAAGTACTTGTTTCCAATCATCCCAGGTGCCCGGGTTTTCATTAATGGTCACTTGTTTATTCGGGAAATAGGTTTGAGCCCAAGGGATAACACTATTTCTGTAGCTATAACCTACCTGATCAACCGCATCAGCATAACCACTTACATGACTCACCTGAGGTAAAATCAAATTAGCTGTTGTAGGACGAGTAGTGTCTAATTCTTTCACCCAAGCGTTTAACTTAACCGCAGTATCGGCCAGAATATGTTCACCCTTAGGTGATGCATCGTAACGCTTTTTCATTTCTTCTGGTGTGAACTTAGGAGGCGCGCCCCAGAAGCTGCCATCCACTTTAGTGGCGTCGTTCGGATCAGTCCAAAACCCAGTAACGTAACGATAGTGTACATAAGTCCATTCAATTTCGTTACCTATGCTCCACTGAACAACACTAGGATGGTTCCTATCTCGCAACATAGTGCGCTTTAAATCACTCTTAGCCCACTTTTGGAAATGTTCAACATATCCACGAGTAATATAATCATCGTGTCTGTCATGGTAATTTAAACGTTTGTCTTTAGCGTAATCAAATTCATCGAAAAATTCATTTTGTACCAAAAAGCCCATTTCATCACAAAGATCTAAGAACTCTTGAGAAAAAGGGTTATGAGTAGTACGAATAGCATTCACACCGGCAGCTTGTAAATTTTCTAAACGTCTTCTCCACACGCCTTCAGGCACAGCTGCCCCTACTAATCCACCATCATGGTGTAAAGACACACCTTTCATCAAGGTAGATTTACCATTTAAGAAAAAGCCTTTTTTAGCTTCAAAACGAATGGTACGAAAACCAAATGGCGTCTCGTATTGATCAACGGTTTTATCGTCATATATAACACTGGTCACTGCTTTATACATATTGGGGTCGGTGATATCCCAAAGCTTAGGGTTTTGCACTTTTAAAGATTGTGAATAAGTTTCTTTTCTTTCACCTTTAAGCCTTTCTTTGTCATCAGTTGAGGCAACAACATGGCCTTCATTATCAATAATCTGCGTTGACAAGACAAAACTGCGTCTATCTTTTGTATCGTTTTTCACTTCTATTTGAATATCCACTTCACCTTGTTCTTTAGTGATAGTAGGCGTAGTGACAAACGTGCCCCAAATAGGAATATGAAGTTTATCAACTGTGACTAACTTAACATTACGGTATATACCACTGCCAGTGTACCAACGCCCATCACCATAGCGTGAATGATCAACATGTACGGTCAAAACATTTTGGCTACCGTCTTTTTTTAGGTATTTTGATAAATCAAAATACACAGGTGAATAACCATAAGGGTTTTCACCCAACAACTTACCATTCAGCCAAAACGTCGCATTGTTATATACACCATCAAATAATATATAGCTGGTTTTATCTTCACCTTTACTTGGAGTAGCAAAATGTTTTTGATATATGCCCACACCACCAGGTAAATATCCAGTTGCGCCTTCTAAAGACTGATCAAAATCGAGTTCAACACTCCAATCATGAGGTAATCTAACATCACGCCATGCAGTGTCTTGCAATGGAATAGTAGTGGGTAAAGCTGTGTCCTCAACTAAGGTAAATTTCCAGTCAAAATTAAAATCTATTTCACGACTTGTATTATTTGCCAGGGTAGCACTAACGAAAAATAAACACGTTATCGCCAAGCCCATTTTTTTCAACATATTCAAAACAGTACTCCAATGAATTATTTATTGTAGATTGTCAATAATATACCAGTCACAGCAAAAAAAATTCATTAAATTTAAACTTAAAATCACTTTTTTATAACTAAAGATTCAACTACACCTGCACCTTCATCAGGTGCATCATGTTCTGAGTGATGTAAATCAAAGCGTGGTAAAACACTTTGTAGTAATTTGTGTTCTTTTTTAATAGCGTCTGAGGCGTTATTAATTTCTTTAATTACCGGGAAACTAATTAAGTCATCAGGGTGTTCAGTTGTATCGTAAAGTTTACCTGAACCATCAATTAACAGGTTTTTACTTCTAATTAATTGTTGGTCTTTGTGATAAGCGTAAATCCAATCACGATGATTAGGTTTGGTAGAGGTTAAAAAAGGCATTAAACTTTGGCCATTAATTTCATAACTATTTGGGATCCCAACACCAGTAATATCGGCAATAGTCGGTAAAATATCCGCCATGTTAGCCAATACGTCTTGTTCCCCCTGCTTAGTCATATCAAGCACTGGAGCATAAATAATCAATGGGACATGCGTGCCACGCTGAGATTTGGTACTGCCTTTACCATAAAAACTAGTGCCATTATCCGCAGCAAAAATAAACACTGTGTTATTTTCGATGCCCATCTGTTTAAATTTTTCTAAGTATTGCCAAACTTGGTAATCTAGGTAATTCACATGATTATGCATCCCCCCCTCAGTCACTGTGCCGTGGGTATCATACTTGCCTTTATCACCCGTAACATTGGGAGCTATTCTGGTGTACTTTTTACCATCCCATGTCACTTTTGGCGTACCTGGCCACTTTTGACGTTTTTTCTTGCCAATTTCTTCGCTGAAAAAGTCCCATCCGTCGTGACCTAAATGTGTGGTGTGATAAATAAAGAAGGGCTTATTTTGTTCATGTTTACGCTGCATAAAATCAAAAATAAAATCTAGTTCAACATCAGGTCCAAAGGTATTTAATCCGTAATTAGCTTTTGATTCGGCTGTATTAGGCCACCATTCAAATTTTTGCTTAGCCGTTGGATGATTCATTAATTGTACGTGAGGCTGCCAATACCAACCAAATTGTTGGTAATAATCGACATACACACCGGTATCGGTATTAATTAAGGCTTTTTTGCCATTACGTTTAGTATTTAAAATCGTAAAATCTGAATAGGGGTAAGGCGTGCTAGCTTCGCTATTTTCACCTGGGGTAAACACAGCTTCATCAAAACCAAAATTATCTACTCCACTCATTTGGGTTTTGCCCGCCCAATAGGTAGCATAACCACCGGCTTTAGCTACATGCCCTATGGTGTGGGGAGAGCTTTCATATAATGGCCAAGATTGTTTTTTATTTTTAGCGCCTGGAGCCTGCCCTTTGTCACTGTTATGCCACCATTTATGTTTATGGGCATATCGTCCTGTCATCATCATAGCTCGGCTTGGCGAACAAATAGTCGTGGCCCACGCGGTTTTTATCCACAGTCCTTCTTTTGCTAACCGATCTAAAACGGGGGTTTTAGCACGATATTTTGGGTCGGAACTATCTTCACCGTAGGGTGGAGCACTCCATTTTGATGAGCCATATACAGGAAATTCTCGAGCGCTAATATCATCAGCATAAATAAGTACTATGTTAGGTTTGGTGGCAGAATAGCTTGATAAACTGAATAAAGTAGAAATAAGAACAGCAGCGGCTCTTAACATAAAAAACACCTTTAGATTTCAAAACAGATAAATGATTTCAATAATAAACTTATGATGAATAGCAATAGATTATGGAAATAATTCAGTGCAAAAATACAGTGCAACTGTCATGGCAACAGTTGCACTCTTATTAAATTAATTATTACGATTAGAAACTTACACGCAGACCTACACGGTAAATGGTTCCGGTATTTTGTAGTTGTACAGTACGGCCAGTAGGTTGTGAACCTAGCGTCGAGCTTTCCCCAGGAATGATATTCCCTGCCGCATCTACACTAGGACGACGGGTATCGTAACGACGGATCACTGTATCTGTTAAATTTACCGCTTGGAAAGTCACGTTAAACATCTTGTTTATGTTCCAGTTAGCAGATAAATCTAACGAACCATAACCTTCAACCCAATGAGAGCCGAAATCATTAACCACAAGTGAGTTCAAATAGTCAGTACGATAGTTATAGGCTAAACGTACCAATTTACCGTCTTTTTCCCAGAATACAGTGGTATTGAAAGTATGCTCAGATGTCCCCGCTAGCGGCGCCTCTGGAATATAATCTACTAGTTTTCCATCTGGGTCAGTAATACGTTCTTCATCAGTACGAGAATCAGCGTAGGTATAGTTAGCCACAAAACCTAAACCAGACCATGCACCAGGCAAGTTGATAAAGTTATGCTGTAAGCTTAATTCTAAACCTCGAACATACCCCCCCGTACCATTCACTGTTTGGTTCATAGTCACAACATCACAGAAATTACTGTTATCGGGATTAACCAAATCTAATTCACGGTTAATCATACAACCTGGCTGATTATCGCCAGCCGAATACGGCAATAAAATATTGTTTGCGGTCGGTGCATCGGCAGTAATTTGCTCAGCGGTGAGTTGATGCGCTCTATTATCAGTATTCTCAGGATCGTTTATATCAAACGAGGCCACATCAAAATAATCACCACGCACATCTTTCCAATAGCTATTAAAGAAACGACGCGAGGTAAAGTCACTAAAGGTTTTAGTGAATAATGCTGCCGAGAACATAGACCCTTCTGCAAAATACCATTCGTAAGCTAAATCAAAATTAGTTGATTTATACGGATTTAATTGGGCGCTACCAATCGCGCCATTTGAATTACTACCAAAGATATTTTCTCGCACGTTAAATGCAGGGAATAACTTATTAAACTCAGGACGAGCCATAGTTTGAGAAGCAGCAAAACGTAACATCATGTCATCATTGACAATATAATTCACGTTCAAACTCGGTAACAAATTGTTGTAACTATGCTCTTCTTCGATAGCAAAACGAATAGTTTCACCGTTTTCACTTTGTTGTGATACCAAAGGACCATATTTAGCAAACAATGCTTGTTGCGCCTCTAATTTGGTCGCAGTATTAGTATCAAGTGGTGTACCTGTCTCATCTTGTTCATAACCAAACAAGGATAAGTTATCACCGATACCGCCACCGATAAATCTTTGGCCAAAGTCGTAATCTAAATAAGACGTGCCATTCGCTGTCACTGTGGTTTTAGCATAACGTAAACCAAAATCACCAAATACGTCATCATCAAACAAAGAGAAGTTAGCTTGAACGTATGCAGCTGTCGCATCTTGCGCTATTTTTTGCGCATTATTTGGAGAGAAAGACGTTTCAATTAGACCACCAGCTTCTAACTCATCCACAAAATCACGAACTTTAAAAATATCGATAGTCGACCAACCATCTGTTAAGTGATCGCGCGGTAAACCTAAAGCCTCGCCCCAATCACTTGGTGTTTGTTCGGTAGTAAAATCGGCCAAGGTAAATTCGTTCAACACCCCTTCGATACAACCACGGTTACAGCCTTTATAAATATTGTCTCTTTCTTTTTGGCGATCACTATATTTGAAACCAGCTTCAAGGCTAGTGACAAAACCAAACTCACGATCCCATTCAAAATCTAAATAAAGGTTAGTCGCTTTATCGTTAGAGAAACGGCCATCACTGGTAAAGGTTTGGAATTCAAAGTTAGTGCCATCATCGTAATAACCTTCAGTGGCCACATTGCGACATAACAAGTCTCCACCAGGGTTATCACAGGTATAACCGGCAAAATTATTAGTATATTTGTCTTCGCCTAGGCCTGTTGGGTTTCCACCAGCGAATTTAGGACGCCAGAAGGACTTCAGAGCAAATTCATCGTATTGGTTAGTTTCAGAGGTACCACCGGTTAAACTAATGGTTAGATCGCCGATTTCTTGCTTAAGATCGATACCAAACACTTCAGTTTCTTGAACATCTTCTGTTACATCACGGTGCTGACGCCACACACCTGCACGGGTGTACGCATTACCATTGGGGATATTTATTAAAGGATCATCTACATCTACATCTTCAACAAATGGTAGCAAGACGTCTCGGCTAAAAGCAGTATCAATATTGGTAACGATTGTGCCAGTTTCACGGTCAACTATAGTTTGGTTAGCATCCACTGCACTTCTATCACCATTAATCGACATAAACTGATTATCACGATAAATATTCTGATCAGTTTTAGTGTAAGTAAACTGGATATCACTGCCTTCCCACAACTTCAATTGCAAGGCGACTTGATAAGTATCGCGGTCACGTTGAACTTGTTGATGATGATATTGTACATTCTGCGGGGTGACTGCAGTAATAGTACCGTCTTGTTGTGTCGGCTCTGTGTCACCTAAATATGTCACACCATTTAACGGCGTAGTTGGTACCCAGCGAGCTATATTCATACGATCTAAACGCGTGGCTTGCGTTTCTTTAGAGCCAACAAACGAAAGCCCTACTTTTTCGTCAAAGAATTTTTCAGAAAAAGACAGTTGTAATTTTCCGTCATCTTTCAAATCACTCAGACTAAAGCCGTCTTCGTCAGCAAAACCATTGTAACGGGATTGAACTTCGACAATTCGTCTATCTTTATTAGCACTAAGAGGTTTAAAACCAATGAGTTTAATAGTGGCGCCTAAGCTACCTTCATCGCTAGAGGCACTGGGGGTTTTTTGAACTTCGATAGCTTGTAAAATATCTGCTGAGAATTCACTGAAGTTAACCGATTGGTTATCACCAGAGCTGGTAAGTGGTACACCATTAAGGGTAACGTTGTTTAAATCACCACCAATACCACGAGCGGTAATAGACGTACCTTCACCATCGGCGCGGCCGATAGAAATACCGGTTACACGTTGCAATGCCTCGGCAATATTTTGATCTGAAGATTTACCAATGTCTTCCGCTTTAATCGCATCAACAATATTTTTTGATGCACGTTTGATATTCATAGCGCTGGTTAGTGATTCACGAAAGCCTGATACTTCAATAATTTCAGTTTCGTCTTCATTATTATCTGTGTTTGCTTCTTGCGCTTGTACGGTGTGAATTGAACCCATTAATGCTGCAGCCGAAGCTGCACCCAATAATAAGTTTTTTAATTTAAAGCTAGTGTTAGTTTCTTTCATAAGTGTTTCCCACATGTAGTTATTTTTATTCAATTAAATCGCAAACATTTTAAAAGCGTTCACATTCATATAACTGCGCTTTTTGTTTGTTCTTCAAATACAACTGACTTAATTACAATGTTTTAGAATTGAACTTTGTCAACCACTAACAACAAAGCTCAAATTGAATTCATATTTAGCATAGCACTTTCACATATAATTCCAACACTTTGTGTTATTTTTCTTTACACAAAACATACAAACTACAAACAACCCTTTAAAATCAACACCTTAAACAATTAAATAATAATTTTTAATATTTTCATACCAAAATAACAATAATAATCAAGTAAATACAAAGAAACAAAAAAATCACAATGAAAATCAGATATAAAACAATTAAATCAAATACAAAGTTAAATGCAATACATCTAATAATATACTGCTAGAAATAAAGAACAAATAAATTATAATTTTGTATTTCTACAAATAAAAACAAAGAAAAAGTAAAAACGAATGAGTTTTTTTGCCGTAACAACCCAAAACAAAAGATACATTGTTAAACTTCATCGTTAACTCCAGTTAACAATTTGCCTTAACAACTGAAAACAAAGGCTTGAGGCGAGTTTATTAAAAAAGATGGGCAGGTGTTTTATCTATCAACTTTATATTTTACAAGCGGTTTTAAGTGATAAAAACATATAATAAAGGCAGTTAAAATAGCCAAAAAGGTAAAAATATATCCCCATATAAAATATGATAAATTTGATGAGCCAAACATATATTAAAATAAAATATCAATAAAACACAAATTAACGAGAATTATCAGCTTAATTAATAAACAAAGCTGACCAATAAAATTCTGTTTTACAGGCAATATTAAATACAAGAGATCTGTTTTATGGCAAATAATTTTCTCTAAAATAACAATGAATCAAGATATTTATCCAATTTATGAAATCAATTCGCTACCTAACAGCAGATCCAAATATAAATTTAATTTTAAATACAAATTAATAGCCAAAATTTATGTAAAAAAAATGCAACGGCCATCACGGGCGTTGCATTTAACGATCTTAGTTTAGATGATTAAAAAGTTAATCTAGCGCTCAAACGATAAGTTGTTCCAACGTTATGTAACCTTGATGTTCTCCCTGTGTATTGCTCACCAAGAGTAAGAGATTCAGAAGGAAGCAAGGTATCGTCACGAATAGTGTTGTAACGTCGATAAACCGTATCGGTTAAATTAATTGCTTGGAAATACAAGAATACGAAATAAGCAGATAAATCACAGCAAGCAGTTTGTGGCGAACAAAACTTCAAGAAGTTATTTAATGATTCGTTTTGCTATCGTACATAATAAAAAAGCCAGTTTGACTCTCATCAAACTGGCTTTTGAAACTGACATATTAAGAGTCAGTATTTATAAGTGAGTGAATTACTCAGGGTCGTCTTCACCACCTATGCCCCATTCAGCCTCATTAATTAACGAGATTTTATAAGTCAGGGCAAATTCACTTGGTATATGTTTAGGTTGACTAATATGTAAACCTGAACCATCTAGGCTCCATTTTACCTTTTCATCACTGCCTAATAACACCACATCTTTAATTTTTGCATCTAGTACACTCAAATTAGTACTTAAGGTTTCTACCAAAATATCACTTTTAGGTGAATCCATGACTATAGCAAAAAGCGTATCCTCACCTTTTTTGGTAAAACGAATATCTTTATCCGAATAAACAATTTTTTGTTTTTCGACTTTATGGCCGCCACCTTTTATACGTGTTGGACCTTCACCAAATACGCGCCATGGACGAGTTTCGTATATACCTTCGCCATTTATTTCTAACCAATTACCTAAATCACCTAACATGGTTTTCATTTCTTGAGGAATAGAGCCATCCGGATTAGGCGGTACATTCAATAACATTAAGCCATTTTTAGATACAATATCGACCAAGATATCGACAATTTCATTGGGCGAGACAAATTTAGCATTTTGTCTAAAGAACCAAGCACCAGGTGATGTATCTGTCATCCAAAACTTGTCTTTAATCTTGTTAGGACGGCCACGTTCATAGTCATGTACACCCACCTCAGCAGGGAAAGAAGTGTTTTTATAACTAATTACTACGTCTTTGCCCCATTCTTTACCTTTATTGTAATAATAGGCGATAAATTTTTTGCGATAGTCTTCATCTAATTCTTCTACCCACCAATCAAACCAAACAACATCGGGCTGGTAGTTATCCACCACTTCTTTTAGTTTCGCGTACCATTCGTCGTGAAAACGTTTAGTGGGTTTAAAATCAGTGAGTTCATGTTGGTCAGTATATAGATCTGAGGTTTCTTCCGTTGCATCAAACTTATAGGCGTTAGCAAAAAACACCCAAGTAAAAGCATGATGGAAAGAAGTTAAAAACTTCATATCACGTTTATCGAGAGCTTTTTTAAGCTCGCCAGTAACATCAATGCCCATCATGTCTTTCACGTTCCAGCGAGTAACGTCACTGTCCCACATGGCAAAGTTATCGTGGTGCATAGCAACTGGACCAGCAAACTTAGCACCAGATTTAGCGAACAATTCAGCCCACTCTTCAGCATCGAAAGCTGTGGGTTTAAAATTAGGAATAATATCTTTATAACCAACGGTTTCTAACGGGCCGTGTGCTTCAACGTGATGTTTATAAACATCACCAACAATTGGTTTACCATTTTTTAAGCGCTTTTCGCCGGTTTTCCAGTCATACACTTCGTCCATGTAAACATTTAAACCATACCAACCCACACCGCGTTTCATATCGATATTGGCCGTCGAAACAGGACCCCAGTGAGCGTATATACCTAATTTGGCATCTTGAAACCAAGCTGGTTGTTCTTCAACTTTAGATAAAGACTCCCAATCTTCTGCATAAGGAGCATCCTTGCTAGTCGCAGAGACGGCAGAACCTGTTGCTGTAGAGTCAGTTGTATTACTACAACCTGATATCCCAGCTAGCAGTGAACATACAGCTAAAGAGAGAAGTGTTTTTTTCATAAATGATTGCCTGTTTATTTAAAATCGGTAGCTTTATCAACTATTCATCAAAATAGAATAAGCCGTATAACTAAAGGTAACAACTCAGAGCTTCATATTCAATATACAAACTGTCAATTTCACATATAAACAAGTAAATATTTTGTAAACTTTTATCTTATGTCTTATTTTTAAAACGTTGGCGAACAAGTCGCCCTGTTATTTTAAAAAAAGAAAGAATTAAAACACTTATTTCCCTTTGTAAAAAATCACCAATTATCACTTCTAAATGATGAAATAGGCAAACCATTCACACCAAACAATTCAGCTCTAGGGCAATCTTTAAATGCGTACCTTACTGCCACGGGCTGTTGTACTTTGTCACTCCAAACCGTTAGTTTTGCTTTTCTATGAATAATTTTTGCTTGTGCTGGATAAAACACCTGATCTTGTCCGGCTAGTTCAAACTCAGTAATCGCTTTAGAAAAACTGGTTAGCCCTAAAGGTGCATTGGTAAATTCTATGTTAACTTTGCCATCATCAAGTATATCAGCGTGCTTAAATACTGGGGCAGTATGACCCACATCCATTCCATATTGTTTGGCCAAAGCCAAATAAGCTAAACGTTCTCCAACAGGTCGTTTCTCTGCTGGATGAATTTGCGAACAATTTCCTACATCTAATGTCACTGCCATACCACTGTTGGGGATCACGTCTACACTTTGTAATTGAGCTTCACGTAAATAAGCAGATGCCCTATCTCCTTTATAAGAAAATGGCGCTATTTGTACAAAATGAAAAGCAAATTCTCCACTGTCCCACAACTTACGCCAATTTTGCACCATAGCCGGAAACAACTCTTTATATTCAGCCGCTCTAGTGCGATTAGCTTCGCCTTGATACCAAATAGCGCCTTTAATTTGTAAGCCTAAAAATGGATTGATCATGCCATTAAATAGTTGGCTGGGTTGCCTATGAGGTGGCTGGTTGGTTAAAGCTTGATGAAATTCAAAATCTGCATATTGCGACAAAGTGGGCGCATCGATCCAAGATTCCACTGGTGTACCGCCCCAAGCACTGACAATAATCCCAACGGGGACGTCTAACAAAGTTTGCAACTTAGCAGCAAAATAATAAGCAGTCGCGCTAAATTGTTTAACTGTCGCAGGCTGGGCTGCTAGCCATGTCCCTTGCACATCATCAATAGGTTGAACACTGGCTTTTGCGGCGGCTTTAAACAAACGTAATTGTGGATTGCTAGAATTTAATATGGTTTCGTTACTATCGGTAACCGGCTGATTAACGTTACCTAATAGAGGCATCCCCATATTAGATTGACCTGAGGCAAACCACACTTCACCCAATAACACATTAGAAAAGACTTTTTTGTCACTACCCGTCAATACTATTTCGTGAGGTTTATGATCCGCTTCTGGTGTATTAACCGCTAATCGCCAATTGCCATTTTCATCAGCTTGGGTATTCGCTATGCCACGCCAGCTGGTCTGCAGCTTAATACTTTGCTTGGGCCTGTCTGTGCCCCAAATAACAAACGGCTTATTTTGTTGGACCACCATGTTACTGGCAAAAAAAGCAGGTACTTCAACGGCACCAAGCAATGAACTGAAAAATATAGCCAACAAGCTGGCCACAACACTTATTCTTATACGCAAGATACAATCCCTCAATCAATGTTTAGGTTTGCGATCCTAGCGCACAATTATTCAATCTTATACAACAATATATTTTCAGTATTCCTTGCCTAAAAGTTATTCGAAAAACATCATCTGTTTGTTTTTGGGAGATAATTTGAAGCGCTGTTTTTTATTATCTGTTTTGCGCGTAGCTGTGATCTCTAACGATTGCTCATCTGCTTTATTACCAAATAAACCCACTTGGTAGTGCAACAAACTAGCGGGCTCGGTTAACCCATAACGGCCCATTACTACCAGCTGCGATGCAGGCTGGTTAGGTGAATGATGTGACGTCACCAAAGAAAGCATCATGCCTTGCAAAGTGAGTTTTCCATTACTGTCTTTGAGAGTTACATTTTCATTAACAAGTTTGGCGATTGCAGGGCGATGTAAGGTAAATTCTGCTTTAGATAGTTTCCCATCTTGATCATCATCTACGCCTGAAAATGCAGAAACAGGTAAAGACAACACCATAAACACGCCATCATCAATCACATTAAGCGTGCCATGTTGCGCTACCATCATATGGGCATAACTTGTTTGCCCTGCCCCTAGGGTGAAAAATACAAACAAACTTTTACACAGTGTTTTATACAAGGTTTTCATGAGTTTAATTCCATATTCTATAAAAGTGTTGAGTTAAACAACTCGTTTTTAGCCTCAATGCAACATTGAATTGAGGCTAATTTTTAACAGTTAAAAGATAGGGGGAGGCCCACCAGCCGCCGCTTCAACTTCACCTTTTACACAGCGTAAAAAATAAGGATAAGTATCTGTGGCAAAATAATGGTAAATGCCTTGTGGAAACTCAGGTGTCACCCCTACTCGACCATTACACTGGTCTAAATCTCCAGAACCTTCTACATATTGCCAATCTTGAGCAAAGGTCCCTAATGCATAAACCTCAGTGGAGGGACGTGAACTACTCACTTCTGTTACCAACTGATAACTACCCGTTATATTTTTTATTCCAGAGCTGGCATCACTAGCAATCGTATAACCATATCGAGCATAGATAGGAAAACCATCGGCAGCCCAGCCAATTAAGGTCATTTTACTACTATCGCCACCTTGCTTTTCGATAAACCCTTCTGGCATACCGTGGTAATGATAAGTACCACCAGGCTGAACATGAGCATTATTGTCGTCGGTACCAAAGTTAAAACTTGTTTGGCCTAAAGCTTCGATACTCCAACTTCCAGAATTATCAATTAAACTGCAATCGTTACCTGAATCATCACAACTACCTGCAGTACCTGCGTCAATTTTCACACCATTTAACACGTAACCTGTTACCCCACGTGGCCCACCTAACTCGGTAGCAATAGAGGTTTCATTGGGTGATAACGTCATGCTATCTGAGATGCTTTGCTCTTCAATACTATTAGGGTTGCCAGCATTGGGGAAAGTGCCTACCTCATGATCTGGAATACCATTAGCGACCAACTCACGCATTCCGTCATCACAGGTCCATTGGGCACTACTGGTATAAGACACAGATGGCGAATCATTAAACTCATTGTAGTCATAGTCACATAACACCCCATCTGTACCAGACGCAGTAACAGCTGATACAAACACTTCTATGCTATCCACTGCACTGGTTAATTCACCATCATTCACCGCTAGCTCTAACATATAGCTGCCAACAACATCCGGAGTAAAAGTCGGATTAACGCTAGCTTCATCAGTTAAAGAAACTAGACTGCCACTAGGTAAGCTAGCGATATTCCAAACATAGCTAATCTCATCGCCATCTGCATCACTACTTAATTCACCATTAAGTAAAACGGTAGAGTCAATAAATACATATTGATCATTACCGGCATTGGCAATAGGAGCCGTGTTAGTCACACCATTATCAACTTCCTCAGAATCATTATTATCGCTTGAGCTACAAGCAAGCAAAGAGCCTGTTAACAAAAGGCTTAAGAAGACGCGGTTAGAAAAGTGTAGACCTGACATTTTATGTTCCATTATTAAGTACCTTAGAAATAAATATCTTTTTATGGCGGATATGAAAAAGCGCGTTATCAATAAAGACCGCGCCTAGTTCGGTAAAATTAATCTCTTTTTGGTCCTTTATGTTCGTTTCTACGAGGCGGTTTGTGATTGGTGAATTCTTTTTCGCTGATTTCGCCATCATTATCTGCGTCAATATTTTCAAAAATTGTCTTATGGTCACCCATAGGCACTTCATGAGATAAAAATTCGTCATAAACCACCTTGCCATCACTATCTAGATCTAATGAGGCAAAGCTAGGCCTAACGGGACGTTCCCTATCTTCTCGGTCAGCCGCTTGGCTTGAACCAATGAAAGAAAATAAAGCTGTAACTGTAATAAATGTAAGTAAACGAGTTTTCATAAAAAAATATCCTGTTGTTTCTGAGTTCGTAAAGAAGATTAACAACGGATTTTGCAAAAAATGTGTAAGAAAAAAGGAAATGAAAAGCAGTAGATAGGAGCTAGGAAATAGCAGTTACGAGAATAAGCATAAAGAAAAAGCAGTCAACAATAGAAGTGCGCTGAGCAATAACACAATGGATTCTGGCTAAATTAATTGCAAAATGACGATTTAGAAAACTTTTTATGATGAGAACTAATTAATGATGGGTGTCATGATTGATGAGAACTAATTAATGATGGGTGTCATGATAACTCACGGCCTGTTTGGTCATTTTGATACTTAGGATAAAACACTGACAGGTTCAGCTTATCTTCAATCAAATGATGAACAGCATATTCAAACGTTCCCGCCTGAAGTTGGTCTTGGTAGTTGATCACTACCATAGTGTTTTGTTGGTAATTAAGTGGGATAAAACGTGGCATTACCAAGGCTCCTTTCGCCTAATTGATAATACCTATTGGATCACAAACCATGATCTGAGGGAAGTGTTTTGTGTATAAAAAACAAACAAACTTAGGGTTTTTCTACAGCCTCAACGCCTTACTAAGCGGCGTAAAATTGTTGGCTAAAATAAGCGACGGAGGAGCAAAAGCCAACTGTTATTTGTCCTGTTGAAATGACTTGTTAGCTGCCGCTTGGACTAGTAGTGGTATCGACATGATATTATTGTTAAATATGAATCTGATACTGCATAGACTAGACGGTTGGTTTCATCTATTCGCCTAGACCAAAAGCCTGACAAGTTCTCTTTTAATGGCTCTGGCTTACCAATACCTTCAAATGGTGAACGCTTACAATCACTAATTAACTTATTAACACGTTTTAACGTCTTTTTATCTTGTCCTTGCCAATAAACATAATCATCCCAAGCTTCATCTGTCCATGCAAGTTGCCTAGTCATCTACGAGATCTCGGCATTGAATTTTACCGGAATTATATTGCTCTATGGATTTTGACAAATGCGCAGCGTTAGCTGGTGATTTTAATAAATGAACCGTTTCCATTAAACTATTGTAATGCTCCATCGACATTACTACTGCATCTTCTGCGTCTCTTCGTGTGATAACGGTATAATCCACGTCATTTACGACATGATCCAAAACAGATTTAAGCCCATTTCGAGCTTCAGTGAACGATACTATACGCATAAAACACCTCATTAGTTGTACATTTAATAAGACAAGTCTAACCGATTAATTATACATGTGCAATATAAAGAACAACTCCTGAGCTTAAAAGGCAGCTAACGTTTCACAGCAACCGCGCGCTGTTCAGCGTCGGTTGGCTGTGCTTGTTAGGGCTGCGATTACGCATGCCAGTTGATATCGATTTTTTTATGTGTTGCAACACAGTCACGCAAATATAAATTGATGAGGCTTTGATAAGGAACACCAGACTCTTCAGCCATACTTTTGAAGTAGGAAATAACATCTTCTCCAAGACGCATAGTCACAGGTTTTTTCAATTTACTTGCGTAAGGGTTTTTACGCGATTTCATCGCTGATAAATCATATTCATCTTTCATTATTAATGCCCTCGCAGATAGTTTTTACTTTCATTTTTTGTCGCTTTTCTAGCGGAAATAACTCTAATTGTGTTTCCATCATCACGCTCACAGTGACAAACGAGCAACAAGTTGGTTTCATTGCTCATTCCCAGCATCAAAAAGCGGTCTTCGGTTTTTGAGTTATCTTGATCATAGAATTGCACCGCAAATTCATCAAAAAACACAGATTTAGCTTCCTCAAAAGAAACTCCGTGCTTTTTAATGTTTGTTGCAGCTTTAGCCGCATTCCACTCGAACTTAATCATATGTACATTGTATGTACACGAGATAGGATTGTCAAAGAAGCCCTAACGAGGCTGTAGAAAAAGTCGATTATGACAGACCATTTCCTCACCTTTCTTTAATTTTTATATTCTATCAACTTTGCCTTGGATGATTTGATTTTGCAAAGTTTTTTACTCTACACTTCGATTTTCTAGATATTCGCTTTTGTCCAACCGAATTAACGCTATTACCTAGCTTGAGGGGCGGTATTTGGAGTCGGTACTTGACCCATTATGCCGCTAACTGTCCATAATTATTGAGTTTCTCCAGATTATGTATCAAACAGAATAAATGCCATTGGCCTTGCACTTTACTTTTACCTCGTAAGCTAAATCTGTTGAGCTTCTTGTTGGTCCCTATGTTGCCAAACACAGGTTCAACCACAGACATGCGGTGACTGTAAATTTGTTTGCCCTTTGGACTATCAACTCTATGCTTCATCCAGTCGGTATAGGTTGGGGCTCTGGTTTCATTTAATGTGAAACTCACTTGCCTACCATTCCCTTTTCGATGGTCTGCGGCTTTTGGGTTATGCATGCACTGCTGCTTTTTATCACAATTTCTACATTGCAATAACCTGCCTTCGAAATAAGCTATTTTAATGCCTGAGTCACTTTCACGTATCCCTCTAAAACTAATGCTTTCGCCCGACGGGCAAATGCAGCTATTAGTCACTGGGTCGAAGTTAAATTCATTGGCAGGAATGACTGTTTTCTTTCTGGTTCTCTTATCTTGATGGCGTTTACCGTATTTTTGTTTTTGCTCACTAAACTTAGGGGCACGACTTCTGAATTGATTATCAGGGATGTACGCATTGATGTCATTGTCATGCAGGTACTGCATGTTTTTCTCGTTCGCAAACCCCGTATCGGCGGTGATGATGGTTTGGGCTTTTAAAATATCGTCGCTAATCGCCAGGCGTTTAAATCGGTCTTGAATACCTTCTAATACGGGCTTTAAGGTATGGTGCTCTTGCCCCTCCCCAAATACCGTGGCATCCACAATAATTTGATGTTTCTTATCTACCGTTGCCACACCATTGTAGCCTTGAATGGTGCCTTTACTAGTCGTCATTTTGCCTGACTCGTTATCCGTAATATTGCTTTTCACTTCCTTCGTTTTTTTACCTTTCCCCATCCGTGGCTCGGCTTCCTCGAGGAACTTCTCTATCTTGTCGTGAGCATGATTCAAGGTTTCAATCGCTTGACTAGCACGTTGTTTACGAGCCTCATCAGCGCCTTCACTTTTATCTAATTTCTCATGTTCATTCATGTGATAACTGATTTGGCGTTTAAGCTTATCGCGTTTTTCTTTTAACTCTTTAAAGGTACCCGACCATTCCTTGGCTGCATTAGACGACATTTTACAGCCATCAATAGCAAACAACTCATTGCCCAACAATCCCTGCTCATGACATATCAATAACACCTGTTCAAACACCGATTCAATTTCGCTTCTGCGGCCACTGACAAATGCCGCTATCGTCGTGAAGTGCGGCACGGAATCACAACTCAACGCCTTAAATATAATATTGGTTTCACAGCACCACTGGATTTCACGGCTTGAGGTAATACCTTTCGAATAAGCAAACAAGATAATCTTCAGCAACGCAGCTGGGTCGTAGGCGGGACGGCCTGTTTGGTCATTTTGATACTTAGGATAAAACACTGACAGATCCAGCTTATCTTCAATCAAATGATGAATAGCATATTCAAACGTTCCCGCCTGAAGTTGGTCTTGGTAGTTGATCACTACCATAGTGTTTTGTTGGTAATTAAGTGGGATAAAACGTGGCATTACCAAGGCTCCTTTCGCCTAATTGATAATACCTATTGGATCACAAACCATGATCTGAGGGAAGTGTTTTGTGTATAAAAAACAAACAAACTTAGGGTTTTTCTACAGCCTCAACGCCCTGTTAAGGGGCAAATTGTAGTTGGCTAAAATGTTGAGCGGAGCGAAAACAGCCAACTGTAATTTGTCCCGCTTGAACAGTTTGTTATGTACTAATTGAACTCCATACCAATAAAACAGTTAGTCATTCCACAGCCTTGCCAATGCATCCAATTAATTTGATCTCTAGATATTTCAAGTAAGTCTTGGCTACCACGGAAAAACATCCCCTCAAACTCCATGTTTAACCTTTCAATTACAAGCCTCTTTGGAGGCTCTGATTTAAGGACTAATACAATATCACCGGGACCTCTTCGAATCGTTATTTTAGGACCTTCACATTCAACATCCCAATTATCCGCACCAACGGACCAAATATTTTCTTCTATTTTTAGTGTTGCTTCCCCACAGTCATCTGCAAACCTACCTGAAAGCTTATAAGGTTCTCCTGCATTATCAGGGTTAGCAACGGATAAAATTGGAATACCAGAAACTCTTATTAAGTGGGTACAATTCGTGAACGTAACACCAGCAAAAACAACTTCAATTGGTTCCGAACCAAAATCAAAGGCTTCATTAGCAAAACCTTGTTGGAGACATATAGGGTTATCATTCGATGCTCTAACACTTTCAACGGAAAGCACTTTTCGATTTCTCTTTTGATTACACTGCATACATAACAATGTAATTCCTTCTGGGTTATGTTCTGTTGCATCTTTAAAGTCAGGATCAAAATGTTCATAATCAAAAAGACTGAAGCCACATCTAACACAACCGAATCCGCAACGTTGTCTGACTTCCCTTTTGATTGGGCTAGGTATAGTTCTTCCTAACCCAAATTTATTGCGTTCACCCATGCTATATCCTTTAGTACAATCGTGGTAGAGCGGCCCATTACTGAGCCGACCCCACACAGATCCGGACGTGCGGAATTACCGCATCCGGCTCTTCAGTTATATATTCACCCGTGTAAATCACGGCCACTTTAATACCAGTCAACATGGATCACTCTTTTGCTAACTCGTAGCTTCTGTATTTGGAAATACTCTAACATCTTCTTAAAATTACACCAATTGTAACTTCGACGACCACTGCGCCTGTTCAGCCATTTGTACAAACTATGTAGCACATAATTATATAGCTTACTTACGCTACGGCTGTTGTCGGGTAGCCCAAAGTAATTTCTAAACCCTGTGAGTTTGCGTTTTAATTGAGGTAGCCAAGTCGCTAGTTTCTGCGAGCGTTTGGCTTTGATGAAATGGTAAAATTCGCTCAGGCTACTTCGCTGCTTTTGACTCGCAGTTCGTCGCCTTAATCTCGGTTTACCTTTTGCATCAATGCCCCAGTAAAACGCAAACCCCAAGAACACAAACTGGCGCTTACGACTTGGATGGAATCGACTGAACCTTATTAGGCTGGTCTTTTCTGGTGCCGTATCCAGTTTGAATTTCTTGAGTCGTTTTGGCAACACGCTGTAAAACCGTTCGGCATCATTGGCATACTGAAACGCACACACAAAATCATCTGCGTAACGTATCAGCATAGCCCTGCCTCTCATGCGAGGTTTTATCTTCTTCTCAAACCATAAATCCAATGCATAATGCAAATAGATATTAGCTAGCACGGGGCTAATGATACCGCCTTGTGGTGTACCGCTTTGTGGTTTGAGATACTCCCCTTCTGGCGATTTTATTCGTGCTTTCAACCATTGCCCGATTAAGCTCAAGAGCGCGTTATCATCAATGCGTTGTTTAAGCATCTCCATCAGCCAGTTGTGGTCAATATTATCGAAGAAGCCTTTAATGTCTGCCTCAACAATATAGCCATAACCTTTAAACTGAAGATTCAAACTCAAGCTATGCACCGCCTGATGCGCACTCTTATTTGGCCGATAACCATAACTGTTAGGCAAGAAATCCGCTTCCCAGATACTTTGCAGTATCTGACTCACGCTTTGCTGTACCAGTTTGTCATCCACTGTGGGTAAGCCTAATGGGCGTTGTTTACCATGACTTTTGGGTATGAATACACGCTTAATGTCACCTGCTCGATAGCACTTAGCTTTCAAGGCTGAACTTAAACGTGTGAGGTTTTCCACAAGCGATGTCTGGTATTTTGGTCCGTAATACCATCAATACCTGACGCAGCTCGTTTATTCAGTTGCCCCCAACTTTGATACAGTAAATCATCTCCTAGCAATCCATATAGGTTCTGAAATCTATGGTTGGGGTGTGTCTGTGATTTAAATGTGATGGCATTTAGTGCGGTTGTCATAGTGAGTCCAGCCCTACTTTGTCCGGTCTATGTATCTGCTAAACACCTGATATAACTGCTTGCCCCTTCGCCATGTGGTTGGCTTTCCCAACCTCAAACTACTATGAGCAAGTCTGACTGCCAAAGGGTCATCGTTCGCCTTGCTTGTGGCTTGGCTACCCTACCATTTTCCTTATGGAACACCTTTGGCTCTCTCAAGTTCTCAATACATCTCTTTATACATGCCACGGCTTAATAACTCCGCTGACTCGCCACAACCTTGCCATTTCAGACACGCTGAATAACGGTTGCTTTGCTTGGACTTCGACGGCGTTACAAGCCTCGTCAGTCAGAACTTAATTTATTATCGGAGCGATAACAGCACTTCAGGAACACGCATTCCCTATGGCCTATATAATTCTCTGTGTACGCTTCACCTATATTGTTCATCTGGTTGCGAATACATCGCTGATAAGTATCTCACCAATCCCAGACTCCGCCATAGGCGCAACACTCGATACAGGTGGTTGGCTAAACCTTACCTGACAGGGACTTACACCCTGCAAGATGCATCAAGCTTCGCTTGACGCACTAACGCTTAAGATAAACGGCGAAGATCTCTTTAAAATTTTTTAAGTTTTTCATTATATTCAAAAGAGCTTTGTCCGATTAATCTTTTTGTTGGACTGCCGGGGTCGCTGTGGAAAACCATCGCGTATCTCAGTCGCCAAACATATTAATTATGTTCGAATGATAACCATCTCTGGCAATTATAACCACTGTTATTTGGGTGTTTTTTAAACCCATTACCCACACTCTATTGCTCCGCGCCTAAGCGCAGACTGTTCCCACAAGCACATTTAGCGTTTAACTGGTGCCGCCGCTATTCGCTCCTGACTCCCGCATTCTGGACAACTTAATGTTGTACCTAATTTATTGAGTATGTCTTGCCATGTAGGCAACTGGATCCCCATAAATACTGGTTGTTTAAATTGCGCTCTTGCCAAATTAAGTTTGGCTACCTCTGTTGGATGATATACCCCGTAATAGCGAATTGTCGGTTTGCCTTTTAATGGCAGATGCCTCAGCACCATACGGCTAAATTTGGGCAGACTAACCTGTTGTCGTTCGGTCTTTTTAGTTTGATGAGATTTATATTTAAACGTGAGCACGTTGTTTTTTACTGCGACGATCTGACTGTTATTGATCGCACCACCGCGCATGTATCGAGCTAAATATTTAGCCACGCCTAAGCCATGTGCATAAGGCGCACAGGCATAAACCTGCCAGTCAATTCGACCGAGTTTATTGCTCAGGTTAGTCAATTGTCTTGCTTGCTGCTCCGGCGGAAAAACCAACATACCATCGGCTAAAGCTTGTTTAACGCCCGACAAAAACTTGCCACGAAATAAACGCCTCATGACCTTCACCGGAAACATCACTGCACGCTTAGGACTCTTCCATTTACCGGAGTCATCCAAACCACCATGGGTGATTAAACAATGAATATGAGGATGCTCACTCAAGTTTCTGCCCCAGGTATGTAACGCCAGTAAATAGCCCGGTTGAGCTCCTAAATGCGCTTTAGTGCGACTAAGTTGCTTGATAGTATTCGATACCGCAAGGTACATTTGGTTCTGAAACCATTCTCGATTATATCGCCATAACATCAGCAACTCGTGTGGCACAGTGAAGATCCAATGGTGGTGCTGAACATTCAATAACCGCGCAGACCACTCAGCTAACCACCGCTCCTTCGCAGCATATTGGCACTGAGGACAACCGCGATGTCGGCAGGAATTATAAAATACGCCACAAAGATGACCATTGGCACAATATTGAGCATGACTGCCCATAGTTTCAGTACGACAGCCGCTAATCGCTTGTGCAGCCTTAAACTGATATAGAGGAACGTTGAGTGTAGATGCTGCTCCATCAAATTGCGATTGAAACAGTTTTTGAATTGACCATTTTTCCATCTAAAAAAGATAGAACAACACTACTTATTTATCCAGAAACCTAGGCCCTTAAAGTCACTTCCCCGAGCTTGCGAGGCAGGTCCAACAATTTAATAGTGCGCGAATCGCACATTTTTCTAAATATGGGGGAAACAACCATAAACTGTATAAAAAAACAGCACTAATAGGTATGTAAAATGGTTACAAGGACAGGCAAAGAAACAATGAGTGAGTCTCTTTTATTCTTTTGCACATAGCTATTAACTGCTTAGTCTGCATCACTCTGCCGTATTCTGCGTTTATGGATTCCGGCTAAAAAGCACACCGGAATGACGAAATTTAAGACTATCAATATGACTAATGAATAGTACTATCTCCTATCTCCTAGCTACTGCTCTTAAACTGCTTTTTCTGCTCCACTCTGTTTAGTCTGCTACATTCTGTTTTGTTGCTTTTCTCTGTGTAGCGCAGCCTCTGTGGTTTAAGACTTTTGGCTTTTCGGCGAAGCCGCACCTAATAACCTATGTGTAACTCTGTGACAATTTTTTGCTTTTAAACTCGTGACTCGAATCCCGTAGCTAGGCACTGCTTTATTCTGCTAAGTCTGCCCCACTCTGCTTAGTCTACTACATTCTGTTTTGTTGCTTTTCTCTGTGTAGCGCAGCCGCATTTTTAATCTCTGTGTAACTCTGTGACAATTTTTTTGCTTTTAAACTCGCCGCTCGAATCTCGCGGCTAAGCACTGCTTTATTCTGCTTTTAGTAGCAAATTCATGGCTTGCTTGAAAAATTATGTTGATAGGTATCACTACAAGACTAAACGATAACCAGCGCCATACACAGATTGGATCCAATCTTTGCCATCACTAATTTCAATCAGTTTTTTACGGAGCTTTTTAATATGGCTGTCTATGGTGCGGTTATTCACAATACGATGATCAGAATACATATTATCCATTAGTTGATCGCGACTAAAAATTCGCTCAGGTTGTTCTGCTAGTCTTTTCAACAGTTGAAATTCAACGGAGGTTAAGCTGCATTCTTGTTGATGAAAACTCACAACTAAGCGATTTTCATCGAGTTGTAAATTGTCACTCACCGTCTCAATCGTTTGTGTTCTTCTTAGTACCGCTTTTACTCTAGCCACCACTTCTCTAGGACTAAAAGGTTTACAAATATAATCATCTGCTCCTAACTCTAAACCCAGTAAACGATCAATTTCTTCTACTTTAGCGGTGACCATCAATATCGGCACATTCGAGAACTGTCTAATTTCTTTGCACAAATCTATGCCATTTTTACCTGGTAACATAATGTCTAATAAAATGGCACTGGGGTTATTTTCTTTGACCCAAGGGATCACATCATCGCCATGGTGGATCATATGTGGGCTGTATTCGGTCAGACTAAAATAATCTGCTAGCAAAGACGCTAACTTAATTTCATCTTCGACTATTAATATTAAATTGGACATTTTATTCCTTAAGCTAAAGGTAATGTGATAACAATGGCTAAACCACCAAGTGGCGATTTTTCTGCGCTAATTTGCCCTTGATGAGCTTGTACTATGTGGCGACAAATAGATAAACCCAAACCAGAACCGCCGGTTTTTCTATTGCGCGAATCTTCCACCCGGTATAGGTGCTCAAATAAATGCTCAAAATGCTGCTCATCTACCCCTACACCGTTATCTGAAAATTTTACAATGACTGCCGAATCATTACTGGCATAATGCTTATCGTCAACCAGCAAAGAAATCTGTAACTCACTGGCCGATGCATACTTAATACAGTTATTAATAATATTTTCAAACAATTGACATAACCTAGTTTTATCGCCGTAAACATTAATTTCAGGCTTATCAAACATAAGCTTAAGAGTAATACCTGCATCAGCTAAATACCCTTGGTACTTTTCCACCTCTCCTTGAATTAAAGCCGTTAGATTTTCAGTCTGTTTGCGATAATGCATGCCACCTATATCAGCACTGGTTAACAGGTTTAAATCATCAATCAGCCTTTGTAGGTGTTTGACCTCATCATTAGCAGAGCCAATATTTTTGATGGTCAGTGGCCTAACATTGTCTAGCATTGCCTCGAGTTCGCCCCGCAAAATAGCAACCGGAGTACGTAATTCATGAGAAATATTCGCTAACCAACGTTTTCTAGCAGACTCATTGGCAGCCAAGGTTATGGCTAGTTCGTTATAGTCTCGACTGAGATCGCCCAACTCGTCACGTCTATCTAAATCAATAGACTGCTGATAATCACCTTGGGTTAGCTTATGCATACCAAGGGTAATTTGTTTAATGGGTTCAATCACATGGCGAGCTAAAGAAAAAGTCACTAACCCCACTAAACTCATTAACAGCAAAGCAATCACCCACAGATACTCTTGTTGCTGCTGTAAAAAGTCTAATTCATAACCTTGGGTCAGGCTATTGCGCTTAGACACAGCAAAATATCCCACCACTTCCTTACCTACTGTAATAGGTGTTTGACTATATTCTAAAGACTCTAGATAACTGCCCACCACAAAGTTTTGATTTTTATCCAGTAATACATAATGAGACTCATTTTGAGGAGGAGGACGGCGGCCATCCATAGGTCTGGAAGATGGTCTGTTTTGTGACTGCGCATTTTGCATAGACTCAGGGCCAGAAAAAGGACGAGGTCTGGGTGGAGGCTCATTTTTTCTCACATCAAAATCAGAGCCCTGCAACTGAGCAAAAATTAATGATCTAAATTTATCGTGCCGGCCCAGCATATCCTGCCAATTATTCTTTACTTGGTACTCTTTGGCTAATTCAAGTACCACAGGTTTTAAGGTTTCAATCTCTTTGCTATTTACATAGTCAACCATACCTTTACCTATGCTCCACTGCATTAGTAAAACCAGAATGCTGACCAAAAACAAACTAAATCCAAATAATAATAAAAACAGCTTTTTCTGTAATTTCATCTTACCTATCCCACAAAAGCCCTAGAACTTAGCCATACGTCAATTGTTCAACGATAACAAAACAATGTGCAAATAATATGTATGGTGTATAACCCTCTCATTTTAATGGAATGATAAAAACTAATTATTCATCCTCTGGCTACATTACTGTATCATCCCACACATTAAAAACGGCTTATGCTAATTGATTAAATTTGCAATAAAGTCGTTAACATTTCCAATAAAGATTCAGCTCTTTATTAAAACAATAAAGAGTATGTTGAGAGCCAATATGACAGTAGAACAATACAACCCAAACGCAGCTAAAAAAAGCAGTAACTCAGCTGAAAGTCAAACGACGACCTTAAACATTCCAGCTAAAATCATTGAGCAGCAGGCTGAACAAAATCAGTCGAGCAAAAGTGGCTCAAAAATTGGATTTATCTCTTTGGGTTGTCCAAAAAACCTTGTGGACTCTGAACGAATTTTGACTCAACTTCGCACTGAAGGTTACGAAGTGGTACCTAGTTACGACAATGCTGATATGGTGATTGTAAACACCTGTG
The DNA here is from genome assembly GCF_009796765.1 of Paraglaciecola sp. L3A3. Lineage (NCBI taxonomy): Bacteria > Pseudomonadati > Pseudomonadota > Gammaproteobacteria > Alteromonadales > Alteromonadaceae > Paraglaciecola > Paraglaciecola sp. L3A3. The sequence continues at coordinate 1,749,088 of NZ_CP047023.1, read as the reverse complement.
GCTTTATTGATTCTGCTGTACAAGAGTCTTTGGATACCATAGGTGAAGCCCTTGCAGAAAACGGCAAAGTATTAGTAACCGGTTGTTTAGGTGCAAAAAAAGATGAAATCATCGAGTTACACCCTAATGTGTTAGGGGTGACAGGCCCTCATGCTTATGATGAAGTACTGACCCAAGTACATCAGCATTTAGCCAAACCAGTACACAATCCATTTATTGATTTAGTGCCACCACAAGGCGTTAAATTAACCCCTAAACATTATGCTTATTTAAAAATATCTGAAGGGTGTAATCACAGATGTACCTTTTGCATTATTCCCTCAATGCGAGGCGACTTAGACTCTCGCCCTGTGGGTGATGTGTTAGGCGAAGCACAACGTTTGGTTAAAGCTGGGGTCAAAGAATTATTGGTTATTTCTCAAGATACCTCAGCCTACGGTGTTGATGTAAAACATAAAACTGATTTTTGGGATGGCATGCCAGTTAAAACTCACATGCAACAATTGTGTGAAGAGTTAGGCAAACAAGGGGTGTGGGTGCGCTTGCATTATGTTTACCCCTACCCTCATGTAGACAAAATCATTCCATTAATGGCCGAAGGTAAAATTTTACCTTATTTAGACATTCCTTTTCAGCATGCCAACAAACGTATTCTTAAATTAATGAAACGTCCGGGTAGTTCAGAGCGTGTATTAGAACGTATTGCCAAGTGGCGCGAGATGTGTCCAGAATTAGTCATTCGTTCTACTTTTATTGTGGGCTTCCCAGGTGAAACCGAAGAAGAATTTGAAGAATTATTAGAATTTTTAAAAGAAGCACAGCTAGACCGCGTAGGTTGTTTTAAATATTCACCGGTAGAAGGAGCAACAGCCAATGCCCTGCCTGATCATGTTGCTGATAATGTAATGGAAGACAGGCTACAACGCTTTATGGCAGTACAAGCTGAGATTAGCGCCGCCAAGCTACAAGCTCGAATAGGCCAAGAATACCTAGTGTTGATTGATGAAGTAGACAGCGAAGGTGCCATTGGCCGCTCTTATATGGATGCACCAGAAGTTGACGGTAAAGTGTATTTAACCGATGAATTTGATGTAGAGCCTGGCGATCAGATTTGGGTGCAAATTATTCATGCCGACGAACACGATGTTTGGGGTGTGCGCGTCGAAGATTGATCATTTAATTCTGTTATCAAATGGCCAATGCTCTTTTCTTCAGTATTGGCCATTTATCTAATCTTGTTAGAACCTGTTTTTTCTCACTTCCACATTATTTGCATACTGCTTACACATTTATTCATTACCTTGTGGTTATTATTTAACAAGGTTTACTTATTATGAATTGGATCAACAAAAAAACGTTGCTAACAGCTGTATTTATCTGCGTGATAAGTTTGTGGGGTTGTACCGGCAGCAGTGACAATGAAACAAGTGGCGAACAACAAACAGAAACAACCAGCGAAACCATAGTACCTGTCGATCCTTATCATTTCGTTAGTAATGCTTTAGTCGACAGTATAGCTATTGAGACTTGCACTTTAAGTAATGGCGAACAAGCAGATTGTTACCGCATAGTGATTGCAGGGGTACCAGCCAACCACGACATAGGTGTATTTTGCCCTACCGATATTTATAGCACCGCTGATGAAGGGGGAATTTGGTTCGACGGAAGTGGCGAAGTGTATGATATTACAGGGGAGTTCATTCTGAATTTGGCGAACTTATATAATGACGACAAATGGTTGTTATACGATCCTGAAACCGGCCTAGTCAATGTCACTGATACTGAAGAAAAATGTGACGGAGCCGCCAGACCCGATGTCGAAGAACAATACCAAAACCATTGCGTAGTGTGTTCAATTGATTATGTAGATGGCGGGATAAGTAAAGAATATTTAATTCCTGTCACCCCCGTAGCCGCATCCACCTTCAATTCACTTGGTCGAGCTGAGCCAGGGGTATCTCTAAATGGCGTGACCTTAGCGGCGCCCGCACCTGTAGATGCCATTTTAGGCGCCTATACCATAGCGGCCTTTGATGATTGTGCTGGGCATATTAATTTAAACGAAGGTTATCATTACCATGGAGCGGCAGGTTGTAATGACATTATTGCTCAAGATGATGGTCATGCCGCCATGTTTGGTTATGCATTAGATGGTTACGGTATTTTTGCCATGTTAGATAACGAAGGTAAAGAATCGACTGATCTTGATGAATGTCGCGGGCATATAGATGCTGTCCGTGGTTACCATTACCATGCAGCGAGTGTGGCTGAAAATATGTTCATTGGTTGTTTTCGTGGCGAAACAGCGCGAAGTTTTTAGGAGTAATACAATGATATTCAATTTAAGAAAACTTAATAAATACATTAACTCACATTCATTTTTAACTTTATGTTTGGTTAGCTTTATTGCTTTTAACGCCCATGGTCATAATGGCCACCCAAACAAAGCACCTTGGCATGCATGTGAAGAAAAAAAGCTCAGTGACCTTTGTTCATATCAAACTGAAAGCACCCTATATAAAGGTACATGTCGTACGATTAAAGCAGAATTACTTTGTGTTAGAAATCAACCTTTAGAATCCATAAAACAAAGCGCTAAAGAAGACACAAAAACAAATATACTCAGTAAAATATTCAAAGTGAAAACTTATGACAACATACTCGCCAATGTAAAAAATTAACACAGAGTAAAATGTAACCTTTTGGCTAAAACATCTGGGGCTTGCCCCCCCTTTTTCTATATATATCGTTATTTAGGGTTAAAATTTGTAGTATATTAGCCACAGAAATTAATTTTGCTTTACAGCAATAACGAGGGAAATATTAAGTGGCAACAATCAACGAACTGGCGCAAGTCATACAAATAGTGGTCGCTCCTATTTTTATGTTGACCGGCATTGCAGGTTTTTTAAATGTTATGTCTGGCCGATTAGGCCGTATAGTTGATAGAGCGCGTATAATGGAGCGCCGGGTCCATACCATTAAAAATCCAGAATTTCTTGAACAATCAGAATTCGAATTAAAAAACCTCTGGCGCAGGATCACCTTAATCAATAGCTCTATTGGTTTATGTACAGCTTGTGCATTATTTGTTTGTTCTGTAGTGGTATTGCTATTTTTAGGGGACTTATTGTTGTTTGATTTTAGCCGGATCATTATGACCTTGTTCGTTATCGCCTTATTTTTATTAATTTTTGCTTTGTTAGCTTTTTTAAAAGAAGTACAACTAGCCACCAGAACATTAAAAATGGGTAAGGAAATAGTCGAAGATGAATCGACTTAATTTTGTTATCACTGGCTAAAAATACGAAGTTATTTAACGTTAATTTCATGCTGTTAATTTGAAGATTATTATATGAAAATTTTAATTGTTGATGACCATACTCTTTTTCGTGAAGGTCTAAGTTACGTGCTCGAGAATTTAGCACATGCAATTACAACGATTGAGGCCAACAACTACCAAGAAGCAGTTAATCGGTTGGAATTAGAGCCTGATATAGATCTAGTACTACTGGATTTAGCTTTGCCTGGTGAAAATGGTTTTACACTTTTAGATTTTTGTAGAAATCAATTCCCTACTATTTCGGTCGTCGTTTTGTCTGCCACAAAACAACAGAGTGACTTAATGCAGGCTATCAAAGGTGGCGCCATGGGATTTATTCCTAAAGACGCCTCCAGTAAAACCATGTTGAGCGCACTGCGTTCTATTATGCAAGGTGACATATATTTTCCAGCGTCAATAAGCGAACAACCCACAGCCGAAAATCAAAACACATCAGATGCGTTTACCCCAAGACAAAAAGAAGTCATTATTAAGATGATGCAAGGCTTATCTAATAAAAAAATAGCGCTAGAGATGGATATTGCTGAGGCAACTATTAAAATGCATGTCACTGCGATATTTAAACATTTAGGTGTAAACAATAGAACTGAAGCAACGCTCGCTGCACAGAAGTTAGGCGTTTTCTAGCCCAAAATTTAACCACAACTGCGTAAAAAAGCTCGAAGTTTCATTGTGGGTATGGGTTTAAATAATCCCTGAAAACCACTTTTTTCATTTCTATTTATCTTTCTATCTCGATATCAACAGAGCCGAAACTTCTTTTTTGTAAACCTTTAAATAGCCTTTAGAATTCATTTTAATACCAATCCGCATACCTACCGGCCCACTGTCAGAATATTTTACAGTACTTTTTGCAAACCCAGACTTTTGGCTACTTATACAGAGTTTATGGGCGGTGTAACATAAATTCATAACAATAGTCTTCTAAGACTTTAACCACTTCGAACCGTATTAAATAACATCAATCTTCTAAAATTCTCATTACAGAGAATTTCTACTTAGCCTAATTCGCTAAGTCCAGACACATTATTAGATTGGGATAATTATATAAAGCATGATTACATGCGTAAGGGAAATGTGATGCACAGCCTTAAATCAAATTATTTACCCCGCAGAACCTTGTTAAGCGTTTCAGTCTCTGCCGCGCTATACGTATGCACCCTTTCAGCGTCTTCAGCTGCCAATGTCACCCAAAAGGTGACCTTGGCTAGCAGTGGTCAAAGTATGTGGGGCACGGGCAGTTCAGTGGCTTTTTCCAATTTGGCTAATCCCTTATTTTTAGGTGCTCAGTGGGATGAAAGTGGCAAGATTTTTGAAGTAGGTAGCGCAAAATGGGGCAGCAATGGTTTAAGAGTTGATGGTGCCACAAGTGGGCGAATTGGCCTAGAAACCGGCTGGGAAATCGACAGTGGTACAGTCAATGCCAGCCTGCCTTTTGAATTTACCTTTCAATTGCCTGATTTAAATGAGCTCCAAGACAAGCAAGCATTTTCTATGGGGGTCACAAGTTCCACCTTGTTAAGTGACGCGTTTTTACAAACCATCTCGCCCACAATTCAAACCTATGTTGACTTTATCGTTGAAGCTAATGCATCGGTTACCGCAAAAGGTTGTTATGACGTCTGGGTCAGTACTGATTGTGGTAGTAAAAGCAAAAACCTGTTCGATATTGATGAAAGCTTTGAGTTGTTATCACTTAATCGTGACAAAGATGGTGAAGTAAGAGTGCTTGATGGTTTCAGTACCTTATTTGCAGTGGGTAAATCGGTAGCCAGTGTAGTTGAAGTGACAGAAGAAAAGGATCCCGATGATCCTGAAGGCAAAAAGAAGAACAAGGTCTCAATAGATTTAAAACCAAAGGTAAGCGTGGGCGGTTCACCCTTAGTTGAGGTGGATGTGCGTTTGCCCGATATCGTCGAAAAAGAATACTTAGGCGGAGCAGGCCTTAATGTTGGGACCGATGGCAAAAAAGATGTGTTAGTGACTAGCGGCTCTGATAACTTTTTAGACATCAGTTTAGATGTTGATCAATTAGGCACCAGTTTAGGGATCTTGCCGCCTTTAGGTGTAACCGCAGATGTGGATTTTGGTATTGGTAGTGTATCGGCAGCAGTGGATTTAATCGATTTAACCTTGACGCCGTCTTTAGCCTTAACCCAAGATTTTAGTTTATCTATCGATAATATTGGTATTAGTTACGCTTTTGACGACTCAGTATTAGCTGGGGTAAGTGGTGGGCCGTTAAGTAATGTAACTAGCTTAGATAATCTCAATTTAAATCAGCAAATTGACATCACTTGGACCGACGATGAAAGCTTAGGTATCACACCCATTTACAATATTGATGTGAGCTTAACTAACAATACAGGTTTGCGTATTGATACCACCTTTGATATTGATTTACTCAAAGGCAGTATTTCAGGGGAAGTGTTTGGTATAGATATGGGCACCTCTAAGTTTGGGCCTTTAGCTAAAATACCTTTTGATTTGGGCAGTATTGAACTGCCCCCTTTATTTGACAGTAGTTTTGCTTTAGCTGGTTTTGATGGCACAGCTGGCAATAAGCTGTTGTTTAGTACTGACAATCTTGATTTTAAGGCAGATAGACTTGATTGGAATGATAAAGATAGTTGGGAGGGGGGCAATATACCACTTATTAACAACGTCACTATCCGCAATCATAATAATAACCAGAATCACGATACCGTCGCTTACATTACAAGTGCTTCGCAAAGTGGGGCAATAAATATCTATGGATTAAGTGGAATTAGTATAGGCAATAATGGTGTGTTGACTGTTGGTGGAAATTTCATTCATTTAGACCACGCGCAAAGTTCTTTAAACGTGTCAGGTAATGGGCTGTTGAAATTAGGTGCTACGGATATGGATATCACCGGTGAAGGTGTGCTCCACTTAAGTGGTACGTCAACACTCACTTCAATTAATACAGAATCACAAGTCAGGTTCGATGGCGCCAACATTAGTTCATGGTCTGGTAATTCGACAATTAGCAATATAGCTCTTGAATTAAAAAATGGTAGTGCCATTACCGCTAGCAACAGTCAATTATCGATCAATGATGCTTCAATTAAAGGTGACGGCAATACGACACTAAGCACCTACACCAATGGCTCCATGGCTTTAAATTCGGTGAAATTAGAAAACCTGAATTTAAATGGCGAGTTTTATGTGGGTGATAAAGATAATACTCAATGTATTTATGGCAACGATCAAGCTGGCTGTATCTTGTACCAAAATAAAAATACAGTTGAATGGAAAGCCGGTAATTCAGGCGTTATTGCTTTAGATGGAAGCATTGAGTTGTTAAGTCAGACACAAGGTGGGTACCCTGCCAATATTAAAACCTTAATACTGGATGGTGTCGCAGAGGGAAATACCTTAGTTAACAATGGCACTATCATTCTAGCCACTGATGACACTGGGAACTTTCCCAATAGTTTTGGTGTGAGGAGTCAATCGATTCTGACCGTAAAACAAGATTACACCTTTACTGGTGATGGCAGTATCGTGTTATCTGGAGAGAAAAATGAACTCGGCGATGGTGCCCAAATTCAAGGGGCTGCAGGGGTAGATTTAGTTAACGGCACTCAACATACTATCACTGGAAACGGTGCCATCTCCGGTTTTTCTAGCATTGATAACCAAGGTGTCATTATTGCACAGGGTGGTGAGCTTAGAGTCGCCACATATGATACGTTGGTCAATAATGGCGAATTGAAAGCAGAAAACAACGGTATACTGAATATCACTAGCGCTTGGACTAATAATGGCAAAGTAGAGGCCATAGGTACTGGCACGGTGTTGAACCAGGCTCAACTTGGGGCTGGTCCTGTTAACCTAAGCAATTTGAGCACGTCGACAGATGCCATCACCTTAACTGGTGGACAATGGCAAGCAAGCAATGGTGGCGCTATTTCCCTAGGAACTGAAGCGGTTTCATCGCATTTCACTACTTTTAAAAATAGTGCAGATATTACCTTAGATGGCGCGACGTCTAACATGATAGTGGGTAAGTCACTAGATCAGTTTAGTGTGTTCAATAATCAGCACGACGGCGCATTGACTCTAAATAATGGCGCTACATTCAACACTTCTAGCTTTCAAAATAACGGCACAGTTAATCTGGCAAATGGCACCCTTAAGGGGTTAGAGAACAATGCCGGCGGGTTAGTACAAGGCTATGGTCAAATTGTATTATCTTCGGCACTGGGCGCTAACAGTAACGATTATGTTAATAACGGCACCATAAGAGCACAAGACGGATGGTTACGTTTAAACACAGCATCAAGTTCGGGAACCTTTGTTAACAAAGGTACTGTTGAAGTCATGGGGGGAGCTCGGCTTTCCACTGGAGTATTTGCGTCAGACACTTTCGATGGTAATGGCGGCAGATGGGCAGCCTATGCAGATGATCAAGCGGCAACTCTTGGATTTCTCCAAAATCACACCAGCACTAATGACAACCCTCCAGGTATTAGCACCTTGAGTAACGGTACAGTGATCCTGAGTGGAGAGAAAGCCAATCTCAATACAACCGTGTTCTTTTATTCCTGATGCTGGCGGCAGAATATCTGTTCAAGACATTGATTTACAAGATTCTCTAGAAAAGATCAGTTCAACAGCAACCTTGGCACTTGAGAACGGTCAACATTTTGCGACGAGTGGTTTATTAACAAACCAGGGCCAAATCCGCTTAGATGATGCGAAGCTGTCCAGTGTGTTTGTGGTCAACGAAGGTGAGATTGTTGGAAACGGCGATCTTAACACTCATGTTATCAACACAGGTGTTGTTACCGCCTCTGGTGGCCAGCTAAATCTAGGCTCTGTAATTTCAAACGGTGACTCATTCGAAACAGGCACTATCGAAGTTGCCAACACATACGGTGATGTACTGCATTTAAACAATACCCATGTCATTGGTGGAAATCTTAACGTGGCTGAAAACGGTCAGGTAGAAGGTTCCGGCAACATTGACGGAGTATTAGTTGCCAATCAGGGCAAGATAGTCTCCGATGGCACAGGGTTGGACATCGATTTCGCTTCGGGCTCTTCAAATACCGGCACTATACTCTCCACCAATGGCTCGAACATGTCGTTACAAGGACAGCCACTGCAAAATGATGGCGGCCTTATCAGACTTGATCAAGGCAGTACCCTTGACCTCAAAGGTATCACTGTTATTCAGGGTGCCGTTGAAGTGGTTGGTAACGGCTCGGTGTTAAGTGGTTACGGTACTTTGGATAATATCGCTCTGCAAATATCCGAAGGCACGGTTACCGCTAATGTGGATGGCCAAAGGTTAACCCTTGATCCTGGCGAAACCGCACAGTTGATGCGTGCTACTTTGCGTGCTGAAAACGGTGGTATTTTACTCTTAACCCAAGGTGATTTTGATAATGGTGGTGGTACCTTAATTGAAGCCAGAGAAGGCTCGGTGGTCGAAATAAAAAATATCACCATGAACGGTGGCAGATTGGAAACCATAGGTGATGGCAAAATTATCGATTTAGGCTCAAGTGATTTTACTAACATGAGTTTTAACGCCAATACCGAGGTGGCTAATGGCGGTGAATTTAACTTACATGGCACTATCATCAATACCTCGTCACTGACGGCCTTAAACGGTGGTGAAATTGTAATGCACGATGCCACTATCACAGCTACTACTTTAAAAACCATAACACAAGCTGATGGTACTGTGACCTTTGAACCGGTAGCCAGCGATGGACAATTAAATATCGCCGCTGGTGGTACCCTTAAGGGCGAAGGTAAAGTAGATGAGTTAGCCATGGATAACCAAGGCACTATTCATGCCGATGGTAGTAAAGCGTTAATTTTCGATTTGAAAGGTGACCTATTTACTAACAATGGCAAGGTTGAAGTAAGTGGTGATGGTGGTATGCAAATCGATGACAATCAAGTGGTGAATAATGGCAAAGTGGATGTTCAATCAACTTCAACTCTGACCTTGGCTAGCAACTTTGTGCAACAAGGCGGAGAACTGAAAGTGGATGGTAAATTACTTGCCAGCAATGTGACTATTGATCAAGGCAGTTTAGCCGGAAGTGGCGTGGTGGATGCTGATGTCACCGTAAATGTAGACGGAAGAATTGGTCGTGGCAGTTTAATATTGATGCAAGACCTTGATCTGTTCGGCACCCTCGAAATTGATATGAACAGTTCCGGATTATTGTCTATGTTAGATGTTCATGGCGACGTTACCGTAGGCGGATCGACCCAGTTTGAATTAATTTTTGCAGCTGATTACAACCCACTTGATAGCTTAGATTTTGATTTTTCTTTATTTAATAACTTTATTAACCTTGATTTACTAAGCGTAACTAGCTTTGTGGTTACGGGCCTAGCCGAACAGTTAGATTGGGCTGTGATATGGGACGATGCTAAGGGTGGATTTGCTGTTGATATATTTAATGACGACAGTTGGACTGCTAGTAACGATGTACCAGAGCCTCACACTATTATGCTGCTTTTATTTGGCATAGCCTTTTTAGTTCTGCGTCGCAAAGAGCCGATGCCAAAAGGTAAAAATGATGAATTTATTAATTAATTTTAAATAATATCAATCTAGATAAATAACCGGTTTTTACCGGTTATTAAATCTGTTGCAATAAAACTCCCAAACACAACGCCGTGCTTTATATTCCGGCCAAAATACTACCAGAATGACGAAAGGGAAAGACGATAGAGGGTGATAAATCTCCACTCTATCGACTGATTCTATACTTATACTTCAATCTATTTACTAGCTTCTACCCACTACTTTTACTACTTCATGCCGCTAAGTCTGCCCCTCTCTGCTTTTACTGGCGAAGCTATCCCTTGTGTGCAAAGCAGATGCTTTGTGGCGAAGCCATGCTCATTGTGCAGCACATACTAAACCCAGCCCAAGTAACGTAACAAAAACAAACCAAAGGTTGAGGTAAACATAGACAACAAAGTACTACCAGCAATAATCGCTGCGGTTAAGTGATGATCGCCGCCGATGCTTCTGACCATAGGATAAGCTGCCGCGGCTGTCGGTGCCGCCATCATCATATACAATACACCGAGTTGTTCACCTCTAAAGCCAAATAAATAACCCACTAGGGTTGCAGCTACGGGTAATACAATTAACTTACCAGCCATGGCCATATACAACAATCTGGATGCCCGAAATTCATGCCACCGGATCGATGCCCCAACACACAAAAGTGCTAAAGGTAATGTCATTCTTGCCAAATAATTACCTGTATCCATTACCAAATCAGGCATTTTTATTGATAGGGCTGAGACTAACAAGGCCAATATAATAGCGATGGCCAAAGGATTAGAAACAACACTTAAACCCACTTTTTTAAAAGAAGGATTTTGTGCTTGGTGATAATACAAGGTAAAAATAGACATGATATTAATAGGCAAGACCAAAACAGCTAGATACATAGACGCTAAAGCTAAAGATTGTTCACCAAAGGCGCTGACAGATAAAGCTAAACCCACAATGGCTAAATTACCTCGACACACACCTTGCACAAAAGCGCCACGGGCATTTTGTGTGGGTATGGTGAGGGCAAAAAAATGAAATACAATAAAAGAACAGACCACCACACCACCGGCTATTAAAAATAATAAAACCGGGAAATTTTCTGACAAATGGGTGTTTGATACATTAACAAATAACAAACATGGCAGGGTTAAATTAAATACTAACTTAGCGCCTACTTCGGCAAAATTTTCATTGATCCAACCGATCCGTTTAAGCAAAATTCCGAGCAAGATAATGATACTAATAGGCAGGGTGACTGCTAAAGCATAGGCCAATGATTCAAACATTTAGTTGCCCCTTAACATCTGATTTTTGCAAATCTAGATTATTTTTCATCAGCTAAAATCTTTTCATTTTGGCTACCTTCAAAACTAAATTGATAATAAAAATCTATCGCGTTATTCAGTCCACTGACAGCTTCTACATATAATTTCGGCAACAACTCATAACGAATGGCCACTTCTGATACAGAATCAAACACTCCTAACCCATATCTCAGTTGTAGACCTGGGGCGATAGTGCCAGTTACCGAAAGTTGAGTTTGATCGCCCTGCCCTGACGTATCTAAAGCCACATCTTCAAAGCCTAACTTATTGCCCACTTTCGACACTAGGTTTTCACTTTGCCCCAAACCAATAGACAATAAGGCATTGGTGATCACAGTATCTTGGCTATCATCACTTGATTCACCAATTCCTCGGCCGGTTAACATATAAGACAAAGCTTGTTGTTGTTCCATTTCTGGCTCAGAAAATATCTCAACTGTGGGTTTTGACGCTGGCCCTTGTACTCGTAAACCAGAAATCACATCATCTTCAGTCAACTTAGGATCACGTACTGCTTCTATGTTCAAGTACGGCCGGTCTAGTGTGCCATTGAATGAAATATCGCCTTCCCTAATCACCAAATTTTGACCATTACCACGATAACGGCCATTCACTAAATTGACTTCACCATTGGCTAACATACCTTTGCTATCATTGGTGATCCGCAACTCACCTCGTAGATCACTGGTTAAACCATAGGCATCTAATTTCACTTCATTCTTTTTCTGTGGGTCAATTTTAAGCAGTAACTTAAGATTTAACTGTTGCTGACTTGCAGCTGTGGTTTGTTGCTGTTCAACCAAGATCACATCACCAGAAGGAGACACAGAACCCGGTGGCAACTCGCGTATTTTGACTCTAGCATAAGGCACTACGACTTCGCCTTTAACATCCACGCCTTGAGGCGAAAAAGCCAAATCAATATTAGGGCTGATCCTAGCTTTGACCATATCCTGATAATTCAATTCTAACGCTTCACCTTTGATATTTATATTACCGATTAACTCAGGTAACCAACTAATGTCGCCTGATAACTCACCATAACCTTTACCAAACTTATAACTACCATCGAAGGTTGCGTTGTCACCATTTAGGCTAATATTTTGCTGCACTTCACTTAAACTAACAGGCAAGGCCTCGCCTTTTACCGCCCCATTTTCTAGGGCTAAATTACCTGTAACTAATGGTTTAGTTAAAGTACCGCTGATATCCGCTTGACCTTTAATCACACCTTGTAAAACTTCCAGTTCAGGTATTAATGGCTTAAATTGTGCGAAGTTAAAGCCACTGAGTAATAACTTACCGGAAATAGCTTTGGATAAATCATTACGTAATACCGCACTATCTGTTTGTAGATTAATGCCGATTTCACCTATTTCAGAGCCTTGTAAATGAATATCACCGCTAACCACTTTATCAGTGACTTTTGCTTTAAGAGCAAAAGCCTGTAAATCGAGAGTCACACTTTTCTCAGTTGAAACTGTCCAAGGAGCAGGAGTTAATGACATATCTACATCGGCCAACAAAGACTGCTGAGTATCCCAACTGCCTTTGGTGTGTAAATTAAATAAACTAGTGGTTTGAATATTGGGTATATCTAGGGATAATTTTCGTAAGATAGTCGCCCATTCAAAATCCGCTAAAGATAATTCCCATTGGGCTTTTTGCTGTTTAAAACTAGCTTGTTTAATGCATAATTGACTGGCTCTTTCTTGCCAACAATGGGGAGAGATTGTATAACTTTGTTGCTGCCAATCGGCATTAATATCAAAGGGTTCAGATAAACTAAGGTCAGTATAAGCGGTTTTTATTTCTGCAGAAATCCATTTACCTTGCCAAGCAGAAGCCGTTAAGTTACCTGCGAATAACACTTTAACATTAAATTCTTCACCTGAACCTGATAACACCAGTTGATGCTTAGCAGCATTACCACTAATTTTTAAATTTGCCTTATCGACTTTATTGCCAGCCACCACAATATTATCAACGGTTAAGTCTAAAGCCACAGGTTTAGTTTGATCCCACAATAGCTGTCCATCACCGCCCACTTTACTAATTTGCATATCCGCAGCGGTCAATTGGTTAGCATCGATATGATAACTGACTTGGGGTTGCTCAACAGAGCCCTTCACCTTGCCATTTAGGACAATAGCACCGGTAACATCAGGTAAGGATTGACTAATTTTAGGAGCATCAAGATTAAAGCTAAAATCAAGCTTATTCTGTTGATCTAAGGTGCCACTGACTTCAATTGTATTATCGCCATTAGCCACTAAAAACTGTTCAACCTTGACCCCATTTTTTTCATGGTAATCTAGCTTGCCAATGGCGATTAAGGGATAACCTAACCAAGAGCCTTTTATGTCTAATTTATCAATTGCCCCTTGCCACACACCTTGTTGATTGCTCAACTGTAAATTCAATTCACCATTTAACTCTGCAGGATAATCAGGCGCGATACCGGCTAACTGAATAGAATCAAGCTGAGTAGCGCCCTGCCAACTTAAGTTGTCGTTTAATACAAGCTGTCCTTGGCTAGTGATCTTGCCGCCTAATGTTTGCAGTAATAATTGGCTTATATCAAATTGTTTACTGCTCGCAAATAAATTAGCCGAACCCGATAAATGTAACTCTGTCTCAGGTATTGTTGCTCCTGCCAATTGAGTGTCAATCAGTAAGCTTAATTTGGATAAATCACCGGTTAAGGCGATACTTCCCTTGGCTGATTCAAATTCAGTCCCTGTTTCTGTCTCCACTAATGGCCATACCAGATCCTGCCAATTTACCTTCAAACTCAATGGCAATTTTTCACTAGATAACTGAGCCTTAAGCTGTGAAGTTACTTCAAATGGTCCAGAAAATTTAATATCGGTAGTGATATTGTCAATATTGCCAGCAGAGCGGAGCTGTAAGTGTGCACTTTTATTTGGCAGGAATTCACCTTCAGCCGTCACATTTAATTGGTGTTCTAAGTTCCCCACTAATCCCACTTTGCCATTAACGTCTAGTTGCCCCTGCTTATGTTTAACTAACAACTGGCGTAAATAGACAGTTTTTGCTCCTGCCGACGCTTTGACTAAAATTGAATCAAATTCAATAGGCGTTTGCCCTGCTAAATTCAATTTTAAATTAGGCAGTTCTACTTGTTTTAGTTGAAAGTGTAGGGGTAAATCTATAGGTAAAGACTTAATAGGCTGATATTTTAAACCCGAAAAATCAAAGGGTTTGTTGCTACTTGTTTGAGGTTTAGCAGCAACAACCGTACCTTTTGGCTCATAAGTGGTGACCACTAATGTATCAATCAGTAACTTGTCTAAATCTAACAATTGATAAAAGGTTAATTTTCCCTGCAAAGATTGCCAGCTTAGATCGAGCTGATCTTTTAGTGAAAGCGACAATTCACCCAAGTCTATGTTTTTAAGTTTTATTGGCAAAGGCATAGTCAGTAAACCAGATGAGCTAGGTTCTGGTTCTGCGGTATCAGTACTAATTGATATTTTTGCCTCAATATTGGCAGTACTAATGGATTCAACACAGAGTTCTGCAACCAATAAACAGGACAAACTGATATCAAGTTTAAGGTCTGTAATCTTGGCTTGTGTACCCACCTGTTGCCAGGTCACAGAGGATAAATGTAACTCGGAAAATATCCCGCCACTGACATATTCTATTTCTAATTCATCAATTGACGAATCGGCCACGGACACAGCCAAATGTGTGCCCCAAGGCGTTAACAGCAAAAACAAAATAGACAAAAACAGACTGATGAAGGTATAGGCAATAACACGAAAAACTTTACCGGTAATAGAAGGTTTAGCTGATTTTTTGTCGACTGCTGGTGCTTGTTTAGTACTCATAATGCAGGCCCCATAGAAAAGTGAATTCGCCAATTAGACTCGGTATCACTATCACCATGAGCCAAATAAATACGAATGGGTCCCACAGGCGACAACCAAGTAGCCCCAACTCCCACACCTGTTGCTATATCTTCAGCTAGGTTTTCTGAAGCATTACCTGCATCAACAAACACAGACGCACGCCATTTTTCTGCCACAGGATAAGAATATTCCACACTAGCCACAGCTAAATATTGACCACCGGTTAAACGCCTTTCACCTTCATCATCGAACTCAAAGGGAGATAAGGTTTCGTAACCGAAACCACGTACACTTTGATCGCCACCAGCAAAATAACGTAAGCTAGATGGTACCTGGTCAAAACTACTGGTTGCTATACCACCCGCTTGAAAGCGCAGTAAAAAACGATGTTGCGCAAAACTTCTTAGCCATTTAGAGGTTGCAGTTACCCTAAATAAATTGATATCAGACAACAAAGAATCAGCAGCAAATTCTGTAGTGATAGATTGTTTATCCCCCCAATGAACATCTAAGCCACCTTTGCTTCTAAGTCGACTTAAGGTAAAACCAGGCATGACTAAACGTATGGTTTGTTCTGGCTCTATACCTTGTAAAAAGGTTTCTTGTTCGAGTTTAACAAAGGCCGAGCGATGCCAATCTGAGTCGGCAAACACCCAATGTCTGGTCGCGCCAATAGACAACTTATCACTTTGGGTATCATTATTATTTTGTGCTTGATAACCCACTTGAAAACTGGCGTAATTTTGTACTGGATCTTCTAAAGGAATTCGGTAATCAAAAGAAGCATACTGCTCGGGAGCAGACACAAACACTTCCCCTCCAACCGAATGACCATGACTATTAACCCAAGGTCGACGCCATTTACCAGTAAACCTCGGCCCTTCATCCGAAGACACACCTACACCTACATCAAAATTATCTCTAGGTTTATGGGTTAAGATCACTTGTATGGGTACGTTAAGATCCTCTGCGTCACTGATTACAGGGCGCACCAGTACATTCCTAAAATATTGAGTTTGTTTTAACAGCTGATTAAACAAACCTAGCTTACTTGATTGATAAAACTCGCCAGTTTTAAATGGCACTAAACTATTTGTTAATGACTCGGCTCTCTGATCATCACCAAATTTTAACTCACCAAATTTATAACGATTACCACTAGTCATGTGCAAAGTGACATCTGCTGCATACAAACTTTCAAAAACCTTAATACTACTTTCAACGTAGGTAAAATCGAAATAGCCGCGAGACAAGGCCAAACTTTGTAGCTGGGATTTAGCGTTTTCGTAATCAGTGTGATCTAAAACTTGATTACTTTTTAGAGGTAAAGAACTCAGTAACTTCTGCATAGCTTTATCTTCAGACGCTTGGCCATCTATTTTGATCGACAAGTTGCGAATTTTTGTCACCTTACCTAAATCAATCTTCAGCAGCCAATCATCCTTAACGGTTTTTGCTGGGGTAAAATAAAATTGTAAATGGTAGTAACCATACACTTGGGCAGCTTTACTTGCTTTTTGTGTCACCGTTTGTTGGTAATTTTCAAAATCAGAACGATCTTTAGGCAGCGCAATAGACGCAACAAGCACCTCTATATTTTCGAGTACTTTATCGTTATCGACGCCAGAAATTTCTAGTTCAGCAGCCAAGGTTGAGGCACTGAAACCTGAGAAAAAACACACGAAAACAAAGGAACGGAACAGTTGATTGATGGGGGCTGACAAACAGTTTCTCACTTAATAAAAATAACCAATATATTAATGGGCAGCTAATGTACAGGGCATTAAAACCACACCATTTTACTGAAAACAATAATACAGGATTTAGCACGCACTGTAATAAAATTTAAGCCTTGGTCAAGTGATAGTTATGTTTTACCCTTACAGCAAACCCATTGATTAAATTTGACATGACAAACCCATCAAATAAACCAGTTTGCCTAGTAACAGGCGGTAGTTTTGGCATAGGCCAAGCAGTGTGTGAGAAATTTATTAAGCAAGGTTATGCAGTGATAAATTTAGACATTAGTCAAAACCCTAAACTAAACCAAGACGTACACTGGTTAGAATGTGATATGACACAAGGTCTGGCCGTTAAACAGTTGATTCAACAAGTTATCAACCAATACGGTAGAATCGATACTTTAGTGTCTAATGCAGGCATCCATATGTCTGCCACAATAGAAGAAACCACGGATGCACAATTTGACCACCTATTTTCACTTAATGTAAAAGGTGCCATAGCGGCTACACAAGCTGTATTGCCAAAAATGAAAGAACAAAATCAAGGAGTGATTTTATACATGGCCTCAGAACAAGCTTTGGTCGCTAAGCGTAATTCATTTGCCTACAACTTGAGTAAATCTGCTCTGGCGTCAATGGCCAAAACTACGGCCTTAGATTATGCACAGTATCAAATCAGAGCCAATGCAATTTGTCCTGGTACTATAGAAACCCCTCTTTATCATCAAGCCATAGACAAATATGTTGCTAGCTCTGGCGCAGATAAAAATCAAGTACATGCCGAAGAGGCGGCCTTACAACCTATTGGTCGCTTAGGTCAAGCCGATGAAGTGGCTGCTTTAGCTTATTTTCTGGCCAGTGATGATGCTAAATTTATCACTGGTAGTTTGCAGGTTATTGACGGTGGCTATACCGCACAATGATAAAGTGTGAGTGCAATCAATGAGCCAAAAAACATATAAAATTATAGATCCTCATCTACATTTTTTTGCCTTACAAGATGGGGATTACCATTGGTTAAAAGCAGAAAACCCACCCTTTTGGCCCAACAAAGCTAAGATCAGTCAAACTTACTTGGAAAAAGATCTGATATTACCCGCTCATATAGCGTTAGCCGGATTTGTCCATATCGAAGCAGGATTTGATAATCAACAACCTTGGCGAGAAATAGATTGGTTAGAAGCACACTGCACTAAACCATTTAGCAGTGTAGCTTTTGCTGATATCACCGCCAACTCATTTGAGCAAGACATCACTCAGCTTTTAACACGAAAAAGTGTGGTGGGTATTCGCCATATTCTAGATGAACAAGGTTACGACATACTCAGTGCCGCCCAAACTGCCCAAAACATGACTTTATTAGCCAGCCAGCAATTAAGTTTTGATGCCCAATTACAAGTGAATGACAGCAACACAATCAATCAACTCATTAGATTGGCAAACACTATCCCTCAGTTAAACATCATCATTAATCACTGTGGCACTCCACCAACACTAGGACAAAACGAATATGTCCTAGCATGGCAAGAAAACATTTTAAAACTGGCTGAATGCAAAAATATAGCGATTAAACTATCAGGCTGGGAGATGTTTAATTCTAGTTGGACAATTGATTGGCTAGATAAAATACTGATAGATTGCTTCAATACATTCGGATCTGAGCGGGTCATGCTGGCCAGTAACTTCCCCGTTTGTGTATTAACGCACAGCTATGCAGAATTATGGCAAATATATTTACGCTTAGCCGATAAACTAGATGCCAACTGTTTGCAGAAAATCACTTATGACAACGCTAAACACTGGTATCGTTTAGCTGATTAAACGCAATCAAGGCATATCCATAAAATTAGCCAAACCTGCTAAAAATTATATCTGAGGCCAACTGAGAAAACACTCATAGCCAAGTTATCTTGGCCTTTAATATATTCCACTTCAGTGCGAACCATAGCCCTAGCACTGACAAAATAATCGAATCCTAAACCTATCACAGCTGCTGCACCGTCATTGTCATACTGGCAAATTGTGGCGCTGCCAAATGAGTCGATAGACACCACACTGGCTTCACCAAAATCACAGGTATGTGTGCCAGAATGTATTGTTTGCCCTTTGAAATCTGTTTTAAGTAGGCCTAATCGATAAAACAACTCACCAACATTATTTGCTGCTTTACCTAAAAATGATAAAAATAACGCGCCACCTTGCAATCGATGACTCGCTTGCTCAACTTGTAAGGCACTAGGCAAACTATCGATAAGCAATTTATCATTTATCAACTGTTGATAGCCAAATTCAACATACCACTGAGGATCAAATTGATATCCCAAACCTAGCTTGTAAGCCACTCCATCCGTGTCTTGCTGTGAATCCTCAACATCTGAATAACCTACTACCAACACAGTGTAAACCTTATCAACAGCTAAAGCTGGTACACAAAACAAACAACAGATAATTATCAATATAATTTTTTTCATCGTTTTCAGTAATCCAACTCTGTTATATCTTAAGGCTAGTACACTAATTTAAACTTTGGATAGTGTATTGTTAATACATGATGATACCATTCTGTATTAATAAATTATGGTTTTAAAATGCTGTTGCTAATTGTTATCTCCATTAGTGATGTTTACTATCAATCCATACTAAATAGTTAAGGTCGACAATTGTTTACTCATAGATTTATCATTGGTTTAACTGCCGTAATTATTTTCGGATCCTGTTCACTCTCTCCCCCTCCGCCAATCATGACAGATGAAAAGTTTGATAGCCGAATCAGCCCAACTGGAGTCACTGAATTTGTCTATGGCATATCATGGAAAAACACCTCCCAAGAGTCATTGGGTGAACTACCAGAATACGAAAGGCAAACCAAACGTGGCCAGAAATATCAAGAGCCAGAAAGAAAACAAAAGTTTTTGCTACAAGCTGATAAACAAACCAAACTAGAATTGGAAGATAAAGCCGCAGCGGGTTTAAAAAAACGCTTAGCAAAAGAAAAACTGTGCCCCAAAGGGTACGATATTAGTAATGTTGCTTGGAAAGCAGATAATATTCGTTTACTAGGTTTTTGTTATTAAAGGTAAATAATCCACCATTATTCAGAAAGTAAGGTAATTATATGAACTCTATAAAAACAAGAGCAGCGGTTGCATGGGCAGCAGGCGAGCCACTAAAAATAGAAGAAGTAGATTTAGCGCCACCACAAAAAGGTGAAGTACTCGTACGTATAGTCGCCACAGGCGTTTGTCATACTGATGCATATACTTTATCAGGTGATGATCCTGAAGGTTTATTTCCGGCTATTTTAGGTCATGAAGGCGCAGGCATAGTTGAAGCGGTTGGCGAAGGTGTGACCTTAGTCGAAGTAGGCGACCACGTAATTCCTCTCTATACCCCTGAATGTGGAAAGTGTGAATACTGCTTATCAGGTAAAACCAATTTATGCCAAGCGATTCGTAGCACTCAAGGCCAAGGTGTGATGCCTGATGGCACCAGTCGTTTTTCTATAAATGGTCAACCCATTTATCATTATATGGGCACATCTACATTTGCTGAACATACAGTAGTACCCGAAATTGCTTTAGCTAAAATACCTAAAGAAGCACCACTTGAAAAAGTCTGTTTATTAGGCTGTGGCGTAACTACAGGCATGGGCGCTGTAACCAATGCGGCAAAAGTACAAGCCGGTGACACAATTGCGGTATTTGGTTTAGGAGGCATTGGTTTATCTGTTTTGATTGGCGCAAAAATGGCCAAAGCTGGACGCATAATTGCTATCGATATCAACGAAAGTAAGTTTGAAACGGCTAAACAATTAGGCGCAACAGATGTCGTTAACCCAAAAGACTTTGATAAACCAATTCAAGAGGTCATTGTTGAAATGACAAACGGTGGTGTGGATTATTCTTTTGAATGTATCGGCAATGTCAACGTTATGCGCTCGGCTTTAGAGTGTTGTCATAAAGGCTGGGGCGAATCAGTGATTATAGGCGTCGCCGGTGCCGGACAAGAAATATCAACACGTCCGTTTCAGCTTGTAACCGGTCGAGTATGGCGTGGTACAGCATTTGGTGGCGTTAAAGGCCGCAGTCAATTACCTGATTATGTACAAAGATATATGAACGGCGAATTTGAATTGGATACATTTATTACCCACACCATGAAACTAGAAGACATTAATACGGCTTTTGATTTAATGCATGAAGGTAAATCAATTCGTTCTGTGGTGCATTTCTAATGCCTGTAGCCACAGAACTTGCTGAGTTAAGCGCAAACAAATGTTTTGGTGGCTGGCAGAAACGTTTTAGTCACAAATCTACAGTACTGAATTGTGAAATGCGTTTTAGCGTATTTATCCCTCCTGTGACTAACCCCGAAGCAAAACTCCCTGCTTTGTATTGGTTAAGCGGTTTAACCTGTACCGACGAAAATTTTGTCATTTAAGCAGGTGCGCAGCGGGTAGCCGCTGAACTTGGCATTATGTTAATTATGCCGGACACAAGTCCTAGGGGTGATGAAGTTCCTGATGCAGCCGATGCAGCTTACGATTTAGGTTTAGGTGCTGGATTTTATGTGAATGCCACACAAGAACCATGGCAAGGTCATTATCAAATGTATGATTATATTGTCGAAGAACTTCCAGCTTTAATCAGTAAAGAATTCAAAGTTAAAGACAAAGCCGCCATAGCTGGACATTCTATGGGTGGACATGGTGCTTTAACTATCGCCCTGTCTAATATCAAACGTTATTGCTCTGTCTCGGCTTTTGCGCCCATAGTGAATCCTATAGACTGTCAATGGGGGCAAAAAGCCTTTACTCATTATTTAGGAGATAACCAAAGCGAATGGGCTGATTACGATAGCTGCGCATTAATGCGTCAACAAGGGAGCTTTTTACATGTACCTATGTTGGTCGATCAGGGTTTGGACGATAACTTTTATCATGCACAAAAATTAACTAAACCTTTAGAAGATGTCGCGAAAGAAATTGGCTATGAAGCTGAATTTAGATACCACACTGGCTACGACCATAGCTACTTTTTTATTGCTAGTTTGATAGAAGATCATCTTAGATTTCATGCTAAGTATTTATGATAAAAATACTGTTTAATGTAGGATGAGTGTGCACTCAGCCTACATTAAACAGGCTCTTGTAGAAAAGCTAAGATATCCTCAGACACACGTTTTGCGTCTTCAATCATAGGCAAATGTCCTAGGTCTTCATATATCCTAGTGCAACCTGTCAACATTGTTTTCCATTGTTGATAATCCTCTATTGGTAATAACTTATCGTTCAGCCCCCAGATCAACATGGTATTAGTAAACGAGAAGTGATGACTAGCAGGAAAAAAGTCATTTATATTATAGAATTGCGAAAACATATGCGCATGTTGGGCATTCTTATTTATATAATCTCGCGCCACAGACTTTAAAATAAATTTAGGAACAAAAGGTGGTTTAGCCATTAACGTTTTATAAAAATCAAAAAAATCTTGTTCAGTACAATAATTAAATGGATTAAATTTGTTTTTAGCCAAATCAATGACAAAGTCAGATTTAGCGCCTGCAGGGTCGATTAATACACATTTTTCAATACGTTGCGGGATTTGTTCAATCAAAGTAGCGGCGATCATGCCCCCCATTGAATTACCCACTACATGAAATTTATCTACATTTAAATTATCTAAGACACTCAGTAATGTAGTACATTGAGCCGGCATAGAATAATTACCATGTTCGCTATATACACTATCTCCATGGCCCATTAAATCAGGAATGAGTAATTGATAGTCATTTTTAAAATATTTGGCTAAACGGTTCCACACATATTTGTCACCACTAAACCCATGTAATAACAACAAAACAGGTTTGTCATGAGTAAACCTCTCAACATTACTCAGATAGGGAATATCTAAATTATTGGCTGCAACAGAATATTTTGATAAATTTGCAATTTTGGCTTCTAAAACATGTATCGCCTTGCATAACTTCTTACCAATCGAAAATCGACTCATAAACTACCTTCTGTCCTCTTACTACTAATCTAAAAATAACTACAGAGGATTTGTATATCAGAAACAACCCTAGAGCTAAGTTTATTATATTACCATTTATTAGGAATTCGCTTAATAACTCGATTACTTCATTAATAAACGAAGAGATTTGACCTATTAATGGTTTATTAGGCTACTACTTTTTTAGCCAAAAAGATTGTGTGTTGCGGACCTTTAGTCGCTTGCGCTCTAACAGTACGAGTATCTACAGTAAATCCAGCTTTTTTAAGATTAACTGTAAATAAATAATCTGGCCCAGCTGACCAAATTGCTAACATGCCTTGCGGTCGAAGTGCATTATAAATAGCCGCTAAGCCTGCTGTTGAATATAACCAATTATTATTTTTATGGGTCAAACCTTTAGGGCCATTATCCACATCAAGTAAAATGGCATCATAGCTAGGATGCTCTATGCTAAGTAATTGTTTGACATCGCCAATATGAACATGTGTTCGAGGATCTTTTAACGGGTTTTTAGCACAGTTACCAAGCTCGCCTTGATTCCACTTAACCACTTCAGGGATTAATTCAGCCACAGTAATTTTTGAACTATCAGTGAGTATATTTAACGCTGCGGCTAAGGTATATCCCATGCCTAAGCCCCCTACTAAAACTTGAGCCTCTTGAGTATCTTTTAAATAATGACAGCCCAATTGGGATAACTTTTTTTCTGAATTAAATACCCGACTATTCATCAACTCACCCCGGGTGCCGGCTACCCGTATTGAAAATTCATTACCTCTTTGTGAAAAGATTAATTCTCCACCATTATTGGGAATTTTAGCTGTATCTAATTGAGTCCAAGTTTGCATAATAAAACCTGTTGCAGATGTGAGTGAGTAGAAAAACGGGCGCAGATTAACATGTTTATCAAGCAAAATTATACTTTTTAAAGTGAATAGCTCCACAAAAAATAGCTACAAATAACATTCTAGACTAAGTGAGGTATACTCAGTTCGCCCATCATATTGCTATTCCCTCAGTCAATTAACCTGGTAATTAGCGCCAGATAAATTAACAAAATAGTAGACAAACCAACTGCAAGTGATGCTGAACTTAGTCATGGAATAGAATAAAAGATAAATTTTTCAATTTAATAAACAATTGACTCAGTTTGCTGTATTTCGCCCTATGAAGAAAATAATTTATTACTTACCCAAAAATATCGCTATTTAGCACTACACTATATCTTATTGAAAACTCTGAAAATTAAATTTTCGATATAAAAAAAAACAAACATCTATTTAACAAACATAACAAAGAGTTTTGACCTTAGTTAAAAAATCAGTATTATATACAACAACTGGTCAGATGAGCGGATGAGCAAAAATGAGTATTAGAACAAGTCTTAAAAAAGTATTACCTCCTATATCACTAACAGAACAAGAAGCGTTAGAAGCAGGAGACGTATGGTTAGAATCCTCAATTTATCAGGGTAAACCTGATATGTTGGCTTTACGATCGATTCCTAAAGCGACCTTAACGGCAGACGAACAAGCCTTTATGGATGGTCCTTTAGCTACGCTTCTGACTATGATTGATGACTTTGATTTACATAACAGTAAGCATGTTCCTCAACATCTAATAGACTTTTTATCGATCAATAAATTCTTTGCCTTGATAATCCCCAAAAAATTTGGCGGTCTAGAATTTTCGGCTTACGCCAACTCGACTATTGTTGCCACTATCGCCGTTAAAAGCAGCGCTCTGGCAGTAACCGTTATGGTGCCCAATTCCTTGGGCCCTGGTGAATTATTAATGCACTACGGTACAGCTGCACAACAAGCACAATGGTTACCCAATTTATCAATAGGTAAAGATATACCTTGTTTTGCTTTAACTAGCCCAGAAGCAGGTTCTGACGCAGGTGCCATACCCGATGCTGGTATAGTCACTAAAGGGACTTGGGAAGGTAAAGAAGTACTAGGTTTATCGGTTACATGGGACAAACGATATATCACCCTAGCCCCTATAGCCACTGTATTAGGTTTAGCCTTTAAAGTGTTTGATCCTGAACAACTACTTGGCGACGAATTAGAATTAGGTATTACCTGTGCATTAATTCCCAAATCACATCCAGGAGTACAACTAGGTAATCGTCATGATCCTATGGGTGCACGTTTTTATAACGGTACTACTCGTGGTGAAAATGTGTTTATTCCTATGGACTTTATTATTGGTGGACAAAAAAATATCGGCCGAGGATGGCAGATGTTAGTTAGCTGCCTCGGGGCAGGACGAGGGATCTCTTTACCAGCTATGGGTACTGCAAGCGCACAATCAGCTTTTAGATCTACAGCCGAATATTCATTTATACGTGAGCAATTTGGTGTTCCCATTGGTCGCT
Organism: Paraglaciecola sp. L3A3; assembly: GCF_009796765.1. Classification (NCBI taxonomy): domain Bacteria; kingdom Pseudomonadati; phylum Pseudomonadota; class Gammaproteobacteria; order Alteromonadales; family Alteromonadaceae; genus Paraglaciecola; species Paraglaciecola sp. L3A3. Next base: position 1,723,838 of record NZ_CP047023.1, on the reverse strand, counting down.
TTGAAGGCATTCAAGAAAAATTAGCCGATATGGCAGGTAAAACCTTTGTCACTGAAGCGATGCGTGTATTAACCACAGAAGGCCTAGGCTTAGGTTTAAAACCTTCTGTTGTTACTGCCATGGCTAAATACCACATGACTGAATTAGGCCGTGAAGTAAATAATATGGCAATGGATATTCAGGCAGGTAAAGCCATTCAACGTGGTCCACAAAATACCTTAGCCAATGGCTACATGTCACAACCTATAGGTATTACAGTAGAAGGTGCGAATATATTAACTCGCAGTCTGATGATATTTGGTCAAGGTACTATGCGTTGTCACCCACATCTTAAAGATATGGTTGATTTGATCCACAGCGAAGAAAAAAATGCCGATGCCCAATTCAATAAAGTATTAGCTAAAACCATCGCTTTTAGTGTGAAAAATGCGTTCCGTAGTTTATCTAAAAGCTATTTACCTTTTACCCGTGGTTCAGAAACAGCTTTACCTGAAGTAAAGAAATACGAAAAACGGATGAACGCTTTGTCTGCTAAATTGGCTCCTATGGCCGATTTATCGTTACTAGTATTAGGTGGCGACTTGAAAAAAGCTGAAATGTTGTCAGCCCGTTTAGGTGACGTGATGAGTTATCTATACGCGTCTATGGCTGTGGTACGTTTTTATGAACAAAAAGTATCAAACAGAAACGAAGCTAAACCTTTCTTTGAATATGCGATTCAATGGTGTTTACAGCAAGGTGAACAAGCATTAGTCGACTTTATTGATAACTTCCCTAATATAGCGGCTAGAGGGTTAATGCGAGTATTAACCAACACATATACTCGTTCAGTAAAAACCATCTCTGATGAACTAAAACAAACTTTATCTAACGCTAGCATGGCAGAAAGTTCAATTATGGCTGAGTTAACTCACCTAGTAAAACCAATAGCCGGTGATGGTCACGATATTAACCATCAAGCATTTGTGGCTAAACATAAAGTTATGCCACAGCTTAAAAAAATCCAAAAAGCGCTACGTAATAAACCTGTAGTACCTTATATATCTTTTGAGCATGCTGTTGGTAAATTACAAGAAGCAGGTGAATTAACTGCTGAAGAAGTGGCCTTAGTTATTGATTACAACGACAAACGTAAGTTAGCCGTTAGAGTAGATGAATTTACATTCGACTTAGAATTACTCGACACTGAGCAAAATTTGGTTGAGCCAAAAGATCACAAGGCAAACGCTGCATAAAGCAATACTGCTAAAACTACAAAGCCGATATTGATTGTTTCAATATCGGCTTTTTTATATCAAATAAATTATATTTAATTATTTACCCTGAATACTGGATAAAATGAACCTCTCGATAACGCTCTTTTTGTGCCTAGCGGCGTTGGATTGTCTAGCAACAACACGTTATTACTTACGACAATCCGCCTTGCTATACACGAAAAATTTCGTCACCGAGTGAGCATTTAGGTGAGGTGATTTGGACGAACGTTATTATGTTATTGAATTATATCGTTAAATTTATCTTGGACGATACTTCTTATCCAGAACTCAGGTTATTTAGATTCGTCTTTATTTTCTGACTTACTTTTATCTTTTGCAAAGTCGGCATCATGTTCTTCTGGGTCGCCTACTACATGTTCTAATTTAACCTTATCAACAGTTCTAAACGTATTAATAGGACCAGCTAAGGCATATAAAGCGAAAACTATAAATAAGACTAATGCTGGTTCGGTTGCCACAACCACAAACACTAACATGATCAATAGCAAGGCTACAAAAGGCACTTTGCCACTTAAATTAATTTCTTTAAAAGAATTATATTTAAAGTTACTGACCATCAACAAGCCAGAAAGCCCAGTAATTAAAGCGACTATTACGCCATAATCATTGCCATCTACGTCGTATTCTACTCCGACCCAAATTAAACCAGCGACTAAAGCCGCTGCAGCTGGACTAGCTAACCCTTGAAAAAAACGATTATCAGCAATGCCTACTTGAGTATTAAATCGAGCCAATCTAAGCGCGGCCCCAGCCACATAGATAAACGCAGCTAACCAACCTATTTTACCCAGACCAGACAACCCCCAATTATAAGCAACTAAAGCAGGAGCAACACCAAAAGACACCATATCTGCCATGGAATCATATTCAGCACCGAATTCACTTTGGGTATTAGTCATTCTGGCAACACGACCATCAAGTCCATCAAAAATCATGGCTACAAATATCGCCACAGCCGCGGCTTCGAAACGACCGTTCATAGAAGAAACAACAGCAAAGAATCCAGAAAACAGACCTGCCGTAGTTAATAAATTGGGTAATAGATAAATCCCACGGCGTTTTTGTTCAGTCATTTACATTCTCCTAATAATTTGCAGCAAATATACCATAACCCTATCCCTTCAACAGCAAAAATTCAGAAAAGAACGAATACAAATACAAGCAAAACAATCTACTTAAAATACAGTTGAGTGGATATAAAACAACCATGAAAGGTTCAATACAACATTTTTAAGGAATCAATTTCAATACCCATGTTCAGGGCCCCATACAGTAGTTACCCTTTATTTACTATAAAATTGGCTGTTAGTGAGTAAAAAAAGATACAAGCCAAAAAAAATATGTCATATTTTTTTACACAAAGAAAATATTATAAATAAATAAAACACACAAACCTTTGATAAATAAGCATTTAAAATAAAAGGCCTGAACATTGCATTAATATGTATTAGGAAGTGACAAATTTAGCGGTATTTTAAAATACTCTATTATAATTCGTGAGGAAAAAAGATGAAACTACTTAATAAAATAATACTAATTGGTGCTGCTCTTGGATTTACCAATTCAGTATATGCTAGTTGTACAGCTGGTTCAGCTGCTACATTAGGTGATACTTGGGCCGGAGCAAACACATATGATTTATACCAAGGTACCTGTAATGGCGGTAGTAATGTCTCTAGTGGCACAGGTACTTCTGGTGGTTTTATGGTTGACGGTGTATCAATTAAAGTATCAGCATGGTCTGACACTGGTGGTGGTGGCAGCGACGATATAATAGAAAGCGCTGATATCGCAGGACCTTGGTTAAGTAATGGTGAAGTTGGTTATGGTATTTTAAATGATGATGAAAATAACTTTGATAATCATGCCAATGCCCACACGATTGATAATCAAGGAAGTGCAGCCGATTACGATATGCTTTTATTTTCGTTTTCTGAAGCAGTTTCACTATCTGGCGCAACATTCAGCTGGTTAGGCTCTACAAATAACCAACAAGTAACAGCAGTAGGCTTAAATAACATTACTGATTTAACCAGTGGCAATAAAACCTGGTCAAATATTAATGGCAGTTCGTCATTAGTAGACAAAGGATCTTTCAGCATCAATGCCGCAGCTGGAGTATATAAATCAGATTTTACAACAACCCAAGCCGCTCAATATTGGTTAGTGGGTGCATATAATACTGCTTTTGGTTATGTAAGTGGATTCACTACAAAAGACGACTCATTTAAACTAGCGTCTATCGGTTTTGTTAAAGAAACCACTCCCCCAACGGATAACGTAAATGCACCAAATTCATTTGCAGTATTATTATTAGGTGGTGGACTAATCGCGTTACGCCGACGTAAAGCAAAATAAAATTACCCAGTATAAAAGCAAAAAGGTGGCTTATGCCGCCTTTTTTGTTCAAACTATCTATATATTCCCATTTTAACTGTGAAACCAACTTCATATGCGTTATAAAATATTTGCCATTTCATTACTGTGTGTGTTTTGTTCTTTCAACACATTAGCTGAGTCAAGCAATGACTATGAAAAAGCCCTCTCCTCCTATAATTCTCAGCAATATGACGAAGCCTTTATCCATTTAAAAAACAGCTTACAAAATGATGTTGACCACTTAGCTGCAAAAATACTAATGGGCAAAATATTATTGATCCAGGGATATTTGTCTGCCGCTGAAACAGAATTTTATGAAGCTTTGCAACAAGGGGCTGATATCAATTTAATCGCTGAGCCTCTAGGGAATGCCTTATTATTTCAAAATAAGTATGCCGATATACTGACACTAAATTACACCGAAAAACTAGCAGGAGAAGATAAGGTACAGTGGCTGCAGATTCGTGCTAGTGCTTGTATGCGTTTACAAAAACTAGATTGTGCTACAGAAGCCTATCAAAATAGCCTTGCTATTACTCCTGAGCATCAAATGTCTTTAAATGGGTTGGCATCTATTGCTATATTTTCAAACAAATTAGATTCTGCTGAAGGTTATATTTCCAGAGCTTTAAACATCTCTGAATTAGATCCCACAACATGGAGGCTAAAAGGAGAATTAGCGAAATCCCAAGGAAAATTAGAACAAGCAATTGATGATCTCCAGCAGTCTCTTAAACTTAAAAGTGATGACCCCGTCACCCTGCGTAAATTGGCCGATATTTATTTAGAAAGTAACGATTTTGAAAGCGCTCGTGCTTTTGTAGAAGAAATTATAGAGAAAACGCCAAACGATCCACTGGCTATCTTGCTCAATAGTTGGATCGAAAGTAGAGACAAATCAAAGTTGCTAACGAATGAAAGGCTGCAAAAGCTAAATGAAATTATGGCCAGCTTATCACCCGAGTTTATTGCTGCACAACCCGAATTACTTTATATCAGTGGTTTGACTGCGTTTTTTCATGGCAATGCAGAGCAGGCGACTAGCAATTTTGCCAAATACCTTTATAAAAATCCTAGTGACATGAAAGCGGTGATGTTACTTGCTCGCACATATTTAATGACACAGCAAGATAAGCAAGCACTACTTTTACTCGAAAAACACCAAGATACGTTAGTCGAAAATTTAGACTCAGCCTTAATGTTAGGTGAACTATTTATCAAACTGAACAGAGCTTTTAAAGCACAAGACCTAACCGATGTTCTAGACAAAACTTACCAAGGACACCCTAGGTTAGAGCTTTTCAAAATCAAACTGATGATGGTCAGAGGAAAACAACAAGAAGCCTTAAAAATACTCGATAACAGCTTTAATAAGAATAAAACAAACGCGACATTTTTGTTCACTTACAGCATGTTAAAACTTCAAGCTAAAAAACCGGAAGAAGCCCTGCAAGGTGCGCAAGCATTGCTTGAGTTATACCCAAATGAGGCTGAGTTTCTGAATCTAAAAGCGGGAATCTTGATCCGTATGGAAAAATTAGATGAAGCTATCAATACAATAGAAATGGCATTAAAAGCCAACCCCAAACTCTTTCCAGCTAAGTTTAATTTAGCGTCTATTTACAGCCGCAAAAAAGAGATTGAGCGTTCGAATGAAATTATAGAAAGTTTATTGGTAGTTTCACCTAAACACTCTCAAACTTTATTACTCAAAGCACACAACTTGACCATACAGAGTAAAACACAAGAAGCAATCGACTTATATCGTGACATTATTCTGATAAACCCTCGAAATCAGTATGCCCAAAGTCAACTGGCTGAGCTTTATTATAGTCAAGGTAAATTTGACCAAACGTTATACCAGCTTAATCGTTTACTAGCAGATAACTTTGATAACTCTGAATACCTCTTACTCAAAGCACAAGCTTTATCGCAACAAAATAAGCGTGATGAGTTAATAGATATTTTGAGAATAATTACACAGTTTGATGATTTGTCAGTAGAGACTCTAATTTCGCTTAGTCGATTACAACGTAATATTGAGCAATATGATGCCGCAATACATTCTCTAGAAAGGGCCGAAAATCTAACAACAAATAATACTTTTATTATTTTAGATAAAGTAAAACTATTGATAACTAAGCAAGATTTTGAACAAGCAAAAATAATATTAAACTCAATAAGAACTCAAAACCAAAACAATCCTAACTTTTGGTTCGTTGAAGCCTTATACGTAAATTCTAAAGAAGGTTCATTAAACGCAAGTGATTATTTACATCAAGCTCTTAAACTTAGTCCTAACTTTCATCAAGCATTAATAGTACTTTATGAAATGGATATACAGGGTATTCAAAGTGCTAATTTTGTTTTAGAAGCTGAAAAGGTTTTGCAAGCCTCGCCTAATAATGTCCTTGCTAAAAATATACTTGCTCAGTATCACTATATCCAACAGAACTTTGCTCGTTCAATTGAATTATATGAAGAACTACTCCAGGCTGAAGAACTAATTAATCGAGCCGAGGTTTTAAATAAATTGGCGGTCATGAATATAGAAAGTGATTTAGATAAAAGTGCCGATTACATAAAACAAGCTATGAAATTGAACACTAATAGCGCCAGAATTTTAGATACTTATGGCTGGGTTCTAATTTTACAAAATCGACATGAAGAAGGTTTAGACATACTTAGAAGAGCTTTTGCTAGAGATTCAAATGACCCAGAAATACGTTACCATCTGGGCTATAGCTTAATTAAACTTGATAGACTTGAAGAAGCTAAAAGTGAGCTGAATAAAGCGGTTAATGTTAAACGCCCATTTTATAATCGAGTAAAAGCACAAGCTCTATTAGAACAAATAGAATAACAGAGAGTTAGCACTGTACTTATCATAATCAATAAAAAAATACCGCTAACGTTAGCGGTATTTTTAAATGAAAACCTTAATAAAAATGTGATTCAAAGTTTATGAAATCACTAAACCATTTTCATCTGCATCTATCTTAATATGACTGTCTTGTAATAAATTACCCGACAATATTTTTTGTGCTAAGGGGTTTTCAATTTCGGTTTGAATTGCCCGTTTGAGTGGTCTAGCACCATAAACAGGATCAAACCCAGCATCTGCCAATTTATCTAAGGCAGCATCACTCATTTCTAAGGTATAACCTTTTTCTAATAAGCGATCTCGTAAGGTAGCCAATTGGATTTTTGCGATAGAAGTGATTTGTTCTTTTCCTAATGGATGGAACACCACAATATCATCGACCCTATTTAAAAATTCAGGTCTAAAATGTTCACCCACCACGCCCATAACTAACCCTTTCAACTCTGCATAATTATTTTTTTGGCTAGCTTCCTGAATGATATCTGAGCCTAAGTTTGAGGTCATAATAATCACAGTATTTTTAAAATCGACAGTTCTACCTTGCCCGTCTGTCAAACGACCATCATCTAATACTTGCAGCAAAATATTAAACACATCGGGGTGGGCTTTTTCTACTTCGTCTAGCAATATCACTGAATATGGTTTACGTCTTACTGCTTCGGTTAAATATCCACCTTCTTCATAGCCAACATATCCAGGAGGTGCGCCCACTAAACGAGAAACTGAATGTTTTTCCATAAACTCAGACATATCAATACGTACGATGGCATCTTGAGTATCAAACAAAAAGTTAGCTAATGTTTTACATAATTCTGTTTTACCCACACCTGTAGGTCCCAAGAACAAGAAAGAGCCTATAGGTCTATTAGGATCAGACAATCCCGCCCGAGACCGACGTATCGCATTAGACACAGAAATCACAGCCTCACTCTGGCCTACCACTCTTTCGTGTAAAGCACTTTCCATCGACAACAATTTGGCTTTTTCACCTTCCAACATTTTTGAAACAGGGATACCTGTCCAACGAGATAACACATCAGCGATTTCGTTTTCGGTTACTTTATTTTTTAACAAAGTTGTTTCTTGTGTTTCTGACTCAGAAGCTAATTCAAGTTTAGCTTCAAGCTCTGGAATACGTCCGTACTGTAATTCAGACATACGGCTTAAATCAGATGCTCTTCGTGCAATTTCTAAATCGAGTTTAGCTTGTTCCAATTCAGAACGAATGTTCTGTGTGCCTTGTACAGCTGTCTTTTCTGCATTCCAAATTTTCTCAAAATCTGAGAATTTAATTTCAGCTTGTTCACGCTCCAGTTCAATAGCTTCTAATCGTTTATGACTGGCTTCATCTTTTTCTTTAGCTAAGGCTTGTTCTTCTAATTTAAGTTGGATAATTCGTCGTTCGAGTTTATCCATATCTTCTGGCTTAGAATCCATTTGTAAACGAATGCTAGAAGCCGCCTCATCTATTAAATCAATGGCTTTATCGGGTAATTGCCTATCACTAATATAGCGATGGGATAATGACGCAGCAGCAACAATAGCCGGATCGGTTATCTCAACCGAGTGATGTAATTCATAACGTTCTTTTAGACCACGTAAAATAGCTATGGTGTCTTCTACACTAGGTTGATCAACCAATACTTTTTGAAAACGACGCTCTAATGCCGCATCTTTTTCGATGAATTGTCGGTACTCATCTAAGGTTGTCGCGCCTACACAATGCAACTCACCTCTTGCTAATGCGGGTTTGAGCATATTGCCTGCATCCATCGCCCCTTCACCTTTACCAGCACCCACCATAGTGTGCAGCTCATCAATGAATAAAATTACTCGGCCTTCTTCTTTGCTCAGCTCATTCAGTACAGCTTTTAGGCGTTCTTCAAATTCCCCTCTAAACTTAGCGCCTGCGATTAACGCGCCCATATCTAAGGATAAGACTCGTTTATTTTTTAACCCTTCTGGTACTTCAGAATTGATAATTCGTTGAGCCAAACCTTCAGCAATTGCGGTTTTCCCTACACCAGGTTCACCAATTAAAACTGGATTATTTTTCGTACGACGCTGTAACACTTGTATGGTACGACGAATTTCATCATCCCGGCCGATCACAGGATCGAGTTTGCCCTGCTCGGCAAGTTCAGTTAAATCTGTGGTGAACTTATCCAAGGCTTGACGAACATCTTCTGCATTGGGGTCAGTTACTTTTTGTCCGCCACGCATGTTTTCAATGGCGCCTTCAATTTTTTGTTCATCAGCACCTAGTTGTTTCAGAATATCCCCTAATGTGCCTTTATCTTGTAAAGCGGCCAACACAAATACTTCAGAGGTTATGTATTCATCTTTGCGTTTCTGAGCCAACTTGTCACTTAAGTTAAGTAACACAACTGTACTTTTGCCTAACTGAACCTCACCACCTGTACCTTCAACTCTAGGAAGTCTTTCCACCGCTTCAGATAACGCAGAACGAAAACTATTAACATTGACATTAGCTTGGTCAAAAAGTGATCTAACTGAACCACCTTGTTGATTCAATAAAGCCGTCATTAAATGTACTGGCTCTATATATTGATGGTCACGACCTAATGCTAAAGACTGAGCGTCAGAAAGCGCCATTTGAAACTTGCTGGTAAATTTATCTAATCGCATGATCCTACCTTAATGAATTATTTCTATACCACTGTTATGGGTACGTTTTTTCAACGGTTCAATAGCAGAGTATAAAAACATTATAAAAAATAGGGTTATTTATTCGAAATAAATTGCACTGACCATACGACCGGTCGTTGCTGGTGTATTAATTGGATCTTGTTGATGGCAGGCTCGACGATGAGAGAAAAAATGCGTTTCTTGCTCATAAGTACAATAATTACCACCACTTATATCTTGTACCCCTAAAGCCAACAATTTTTGCTTAGCAATAAAATAAAGATCAGCATAATATTTTTTTTCAGAGCTAAGTTGATTGGTTTTAAATGCTTGGGGATATTGGCTAAAAATTTGTTTAACGTCTTCGCCCACTTCAAAAAATGTTTGACTAATTGCCGGCCCCATCCATGCCATTAAGTTACCTGTAGGTAGCTTCATTTTAAGGATAGTATTTTCTATCACGCCATCTGCTAAACCGCGCCAACCAGCATGAACCGCAGCGACTGTAGTACCCGCTTTGTCACATAACAAAATGGGTAAGCAGTCAGCCGTCATCACAGCACAAACCTGTTTTGCTTTTGTTGAAAAACAGGCATCCCCTTCAAGAGTGCCACTCAAATTATTATCTATCTCATCAACAGCTAAACAAATGGTACTGTGGGTTTGTTTTAACCAAAAAAAGTTTTGCCAATTGGGTAGACGTTGACGGTTGTTTGCTACTAGTAAAGGATCATCACCCACATGTTGACCAAGGTTTAAACTTGCATAGGGTTCATGACTTAAACCACCTAATCTAGTGGTGGTAAAAGCCGTGATATTTTTTGCTGCCGACCAGTTAGGTACAATAAATGATGATGGCTGTAACAAATCAAATGTTGACATCAGTATCTACACTTCACCTGTGCCATGTATAGACTTGTCATCTCGTAACACAGTTAATAATTCGGCAAAATCATCAGGTAGAGGCGCCTGCCAGCTCATCCACTCGCCAGTGACAGGATGTGTTAATTCTAACTGAATAGCATGTAAGGCTTGTCTTTTGAATGACCTCAACATGTCAATCATGGCTTCACTACTGGCCTTAGGTAATCTAGGACGACCACCATATGCGGGATCCCCCACTAAAGGGTACCTCAGGTGAGACATATGCACACGAATTTGATGGGTTCTACCCGATTCAAGTTTGAGCCTGACGTAGGTATGAGCACGAAATTTTTCTTTCACACGATAATGAGTGACAGCAGGTTTACCCGACTCTCTTACCGCCATATTAGTTCTTTTGGTTGGATGACGACCAATAGGTGCATCCACAGTACCACCAGCCACCATAGTGCCAATCACCACAGCTTCATACTCACGGCTAATTTCTCTAGCTTGTAGTTGCTCCACCAAGTGAGTTTGCGCAGGAATAGTTTTAGCCACCACCATAAGCCCAGTGGTATCTTTATCTAAACGATGCACTATACCGGCTCTAGGCACATTAGCGATTTCGGGAGCATGATTTAACAACGCATTTAATACTGTACCATCGCCATTACCTGCACCTGGATGTACAACTAAATTTGTTGGTTTGTTGATCACTAATATATGTTCGTCTTCATAAACTATATTTAATTCTATCTGTTGGGCTTTATGTTGAACCTGAGTTTCAATCTCTGCGTTAATTTCAATGAACTCATCACCCACTAGTTTTTCTCGTGGTTTGTTTAAAATTTCACCATCAACTTTCACGCTATCCGCTAAAATCCATTCTTTTATGCGAGATCTTGAATAATCAGGGAACATTTCGGCCAAAGCTTGATCTAACCTTTTGCCGAGTAAATTTTCCGGCACACTTGCCTGTAATTGTATTTTTTCATGTGGGGTAGACATGCTTAGAACATCCTGAATGTGTTTCGTGACGATTTATATGTGCATAGCCCTATATGCTAGGGTAGAATGCATTGTAATTATCGATTAGGTAAATGACTATTCTAACGGATTTTTCATGCTAATGAATCATACAAAACCGATCGAATTAAGAAATGAGAGAAATTAAGAGCAATATGATCAATAAAATCAAATTTAGAAACATTTTATTCACCAGTGTACTAGCCGTATTAGTCGGTTGTTCGTCAGCTCCTAAAGACGAAGATACTGATTTAATTCTTAAAAATAAAGGTGTTCAAGGTTTATACCAAGACGCTAAAGAAAAAATGAAAGCGGGTAATTTTAGTGCCGCAACAGAAATCCTCAGTTCTTTGGATTCACGTTTTCCTTTTGGGCCCCATTCAAATCAAGTGCAACTTGATTTAATTTATGGTTACTACAAAACGGGGAAAACACAAGAAGGGTTAGCTATTATTGACCGTTTTGTGCGTCTTAATCCTAATCATTCTGACGTAGATTACGCTATTTATATGCGTGGTTTAACCAACATGGAAGTAGACAACAATCTATTTCAAGAACTAGTAGGTATAGATCGTTCAGATAGAGATCCTAGTAATTCTAGGGATGCATTTAACGATTTCCGTCGTCTAATTGAAACCTACCCAGACAGTAAATACGCTGCCGATGCACAAAAACGTATGTTGCATATTAAAAGTCGTTTGGCTAAATATGAAATTGCTATCGCTAGATACTATATGCGCAGAGAAGCTTATGTAGCTGCTGCCAATAGAGGTAGATACGTGATTGAAAATTACTTCGACACTAATCATGTACAAGAAGCATTAGAGATAATGGTGGAATGCTACGACCAATTAAAACTGGACGAACTGAAAAATAATGCCATGAAAACCCTAAAACTTAACTATCCCAATAGTAGTTTTATTAGTTAATCATCTTTTTATTAAAACAATTCCAATAAAAAACGCGCTTTAATGCGCGTTTTTTGTGTCTGCAACGTAGTAATACTTATTACACTACGAAAAGTACTTATCTCTATGAAATATCCATTATTAATAATTAGTTTACTCGCTATATGTAATCTGCCACTCGCAATGGCCAACCCCACTGAAAACCTAAAATTAGTTGGCCAAGGTAAGTTAAAAATATTATTTTGGGATATTTATGATGCTACTTTTTATAACCCAAGTGGTTTATACCAAGAAAATGTCTATCCGCAAGTATTACAAATCAATTATCTACGTAACATAGAAAGCCTAGAACTAGTCGAACAAACACAACAAGAATGGCAAAAATTACAACTGTCGGCAGAACAAGTTGATAAATGGTTGCCTTTATTAGCAGGTATATTTCCGGATATTAGTGATGGAGATAATTTATTGGTACATGTAGATAAAACTAAAGGTAGTACTTTTTACTATAATGAGAAAATAATTGGGCGAAATTATTGATCCTAACTTTGGCTATCAATTTTTACGTATATGGCTAGATAAACAATGTAGTTACCCTAAAGTTTGCCAAAAATTAAGGGGCGAAAAATAGACGCCCTAGTTAATTTTATGAAACATACAGGTTTTTGAGCGCTACCAGCTAAATAGCTTCATCGTTTTCTTCACCTGTACGGATACGAATTGCACGCTCGACTTCATAAACAAAAATTTTGCCATCACCTATTTTTCCGGTTTTAGCTGCGTTTCTTATAGCTTCAATGCTTCTATCTACTTGATCGTCAGTAACAACAATTTCAATTTTCACTTTAGGCAAAAAGTCTACTTTGTACTCCGCACCACGATATAATTCTGTATGACCTTTTTGACGACCAAAACCTTTCACTTCTGTCACAGTTAAACCACTAATACCAGCCTCAGAAAGCGCTTCCCTTACATCATCCATTTTAAATGGTTTAATTATGGCTTCAATTTTTTTCATTAGAGATCCTTATTGATATCAATCGTAAATAGTAGGAATCGGAACACGTTTATGTTGAGTCTTGACAAAAATATCAACAAGTTTTTCTGATACCTCATGGGAAACAGCTTTGCCTTCCAAAAAGTCATCAATTTGATCATAAGTTAAGCCTAATGCAGCTTCATCTGATTTTTGCGGTGATAGAGACTCTAAATCAGCTGTAGGCGCTTTAGTAACCACATGAGTTGGCGCACCTAAATGACTGGCTATTTGTCTAACTTGACGTTTGTTTAAGCCAAATAAAGGAGCCAAATCACAAGCTCCATCACCATATTTAGTAAAGAAACCAGTAATATTTTCGGCTGAGTGATCTGTACCTAAAACTAAGCCATCTAACAAACCTGCCACTTGGTATTGAATTACCATACGGGTTCTGGCTTTTACATTACCTTTGACAAAATCTTGTCTGCTTGCATTGTCAGCTAATAAACCGGCATTGCTGACAGCTAAAATAGTTTGCTGGTCTATCCCATCAGCCCCTGGTTGCACGTTAACTGTCAAACTTTGGCTCGGCTGAATAAAATCAATAGATGCTTGAGCATCGGCCTCGTCTGCTTGCACCTGATAGGGTAAACGTACCGCAACAAATTGATAACCTTTATTAGCGTCTTGGTTCAGTTCGTTCACAGCCAATTGAGCTAAACGTCCCAAAGCACAAGAGTCAATGCCACCACTGATACCTAATACTAAGGTTTTCATTTGGCTATTAAGTAATTGAGATTTAATAAAATCCACTCTTCGTGCCACTTCAAACTCTACGTTTATTTCTGGTAATACTCGCATTTCTTCAATTACAGTTTGACTGTGCATATCTTCTCTCAAAACATTCGTTACATTAAACACACTATAGTTATGTATATAGCCGTTGACCCATTACTGATAATTTATACTTAAGCCGTTACGCAATTAGTTTATATTCAGAATTCTAAAATTGGAGCTAAAAACGTGAAACATCAAAACGGCGTAACACTCGTTGAATTAATGATCAGTCTTGCAATATTAACCATCATTTTAACTTCGGTTGGACCAAGCATTCAAAGTATATTAATTAAAAATCGTATTGTAGCGGAAATCAATGAAATAAGTTCAGTGATCCAATTTGCCCGCCACCAAGCAATAGATGAACAAACTATAGTCACAATCTGCCCATCAAAAGATTACACCAATTGTACCACTGATTGGAATGATGCAAAGATGGTTTTCATCGACGACGATGATAATAATGAACGAGGAGCCGCAGAAGAGTTACTGGTTAGTATTCCTGCCGTTTCAAATACCAATATCATGACAGGTCCAGCAGTGGTATTAACCTTTGAAGAAACAGGTGAAGCGGGTATCGCCACAGAAATTTTACTTTGCCATAAAGATAAACAAGCAGAATATGCCCGCTCATTGTCTATTACATTACAGGGCAGAGTGAAAATGAGCACTGATAGTAATAAAGACGGTGTTAACGAAAACACTGCAGGCACAGCGCTCAGCTGTTAATCCAATGTTTAGCAGTCCCCTTAGGAAATTAATTTAGCGATTAATCAAATTTTTGTCATAAAAGCATTATATCTTTACCCTATTATGTCCATAATAGAAAATATATTTATCTATTATGGACACAAAACATGCGCTTATTACACACTATGCTTAGGGTTACAGACCTACAAAAATCCATTGATTTTTATACTGAAATTATGGGTATGAAACTGCTTAGACAAAGTGAAAATACTGAATACAAATATACACTCGCTTTTGTAGGTTACGGTGCTGAATCTGATAACAGTGTTATCGAATTAACCTACAACTGGGGCACAACAGAATATAATATGGGCAATGCATTTGGTCATTTAGCCTTAGGTGTAGACAATATCTATTCAGTCTGTGAAAAAATTGAAGCCCAAGGTGGTGATGTTTATCGCAAACCCGGTCCAGTATTGGGTGGTGATACCATCATAGCTTTTGTCCGCGATCCTGACGGTTATGCGATTGAACTGATCCAAGACTAATATATTAAAAAAGAATAAAGAGATAACATGGGTAAATTAATCCTTAGCTTAATTATGCTAGTAACTATGAGTCAAATGAGTATTGCCAAACCGTTAGTCATAGCCCACCGAGGCGCCCCAGGTTATTTACCCGAACATACAATGGAATCTGCAGTGCTGGCTTTTGCACAAAATGCAGATTTTATTGAACAAGATTTAGTGGTAACAAAAGACAATCAATTAGTGGTGTTACACGATATTCACTTAGATACTGTAACTAACGTTGCCCAACAATACCCCAGCAGAAAACGTGCAGATGGACGTTATTACGCGTTAGACTTCACTTTAGCTGAGCTTAGAAAATTAACGGTATATGAAAGGCATGACCTCTTGGGTAAACAAGTATTTTCCAATCGTTATCAAGGTACAGGCAAGTTTCAAATAACCACTTTTGAACAACAAATTGAGCTGATTCAACAACTGAACCGTCAGTTTGATAAAAACATAGGCTTTTACCCCGAAATAAAATCACCCGCTTGGCATAAACAACAAGGTGTCGATATTAGTAAACTAGTACTCATTGTATTACGTCAACGTCAGTTAGATGACCCAAACAAAGCTATCTACCTGCAATGTTTTGATTTCGCTGAAACCCAAAGATTACGCAATAAACTAGGCGCAAAACTTAAAATAGTACAACTAATTGCCGAAAACGACTGGCTCGAATCCCCTACAGATTATGAGTATTTAAAAACGACCGAAGGTTTAGCTGAAATAGCCAAAGTTGCCCAAGGTATTGGTCCATGGATCCCGCAAATTTTTGATCACAAGACTATGCAAGCAACAGGTTTAGTAAAACAAGCCCATCAAGCCGGCTTAACAGTACACCCCTACACTTTTAGGCAAGATGATCTACCTAAAAACATCAGTGCAAATCAACTACTAGATATCTTATTTAAACAACTCAAAGTAGACGGCGTATTCAGTGATTTTCCAGATACAGTAGTGAAATATTTAGATGAAAACAGATAAGGGCAGAGTAAGGCAGACTAATTAGTGCCCCATATTTTTGCTACTGCGCCATTTGAGCCAAGACCACCAATCACTAAGGCAACCAAACCAACACAGAAAAAAGCCAATACTGGAACAAAGGCACTAATCATACTGCCGGCGTAATACCCGGTCACAATAGCCCCGCAGGACAAAAACCAAAACAGCACTCCCATCACTTTTAACGCGGTTCTGTGTGATTCCTTATAATTAGCAGGCTCTTCATTATTGTCAAATTGCTGCAGTAAGGGAGTAAATAATTTAATTAATGACGCTTTCATAATATTTAGCCTTTTAATTTTCGGTTGTTAATTGTTTAAGCTTGAGCCTGCATGGCCTTAATCGCTTTTGTTGCCACGGTAAAAACACTTAAGTTTTGCTCCATAGCAGTAGTTTGTAATTTACGGTGAGCTTGATCTTCACTCAGAGAAAGTTTGTCTATTAATAGCGCTTTCGCTCGACTAATAACCTGCTGCTCGTGCAAAGCTTTTTGACTTAACTCTAACTCATGTTTTATTTTGTCAATTCGTTCAGCTTGACTCTTTAACAATTCAAATAATGATTTGTGCCCAGTAAAACTATCGTAAGTCGACACAGCGCCTAAATCGTCTTCATTTTGCGATTCAAAACTATTCTGTAAATTCGGCAGATGAAGGTTATACAACAAACTAGAAACAGATGAATTATTAACGACTAAGGTATCCACTTTTTTATTATAGTCAGAGATTTCAGCCTCGGCGTCTTTGACATTTTGCTCAGCACTTAGCAACAGAAAATTAGTCAACTCATGTTCAATGCTATACATTTCATCAATACGATTTGTGGTTCTTTCATACCAGACTTCGCTAATATCTGAACATACTCGCTCACCTTCGGTTAATTTTTCAATCATCTTTCTCAGTTGCAACACTTCTGACGTTGTATTGCTTTGGCAAAGTTTTTCCCACAGTTCTAAATAAGGTTTGTCGGCAAATTCCATAAATAACTGAAAAGAGGTATTTTGTTTTTCTTGTAATAAACGAAGCTTCAGACATAACTCGGTAGCAAAGCTTGTTTCAGCAAAGCCCACAGCCCCCCAAGCTCGTTCTTGACCTGCATATTCTTTACCTTGAATAAAATTAAATAATGCAACTAATTGTCTAGAAATAGTGGGATTACTTGCAATATCAGCCGCTTCAAACACTATATTCAATAAAGCCGAAATAAGTCGGCAATAAGCTTGAGTTGACTTAAGTACACTAATATCATGATTCTTAACATGGTGTCGTAATAACCCTATATTTTCAATCCCTTGTAGCGCTAAGGATATGTTATGTAACAAACGGTAGTGATGCACATTTTTATCATTACTTAAATAATTATCATGCAATAAATCGGTTAATTCTTTAATCACGGTTTCGCTAGAGGTGATTTGCGAAATACGACGCTGAGTATAATGCAGGCCAGATGAGGCTAAATAAACATTATTCACCCCTCTTTCTTTTTGTAAATCGTGGATCACTCTGCACACCAGACAAACCAATACACAGTTATTTGACAACTGTTGTAAGGTTTCTAATTCTGCAACTTTAGCGGCATACAGAAAACGCTTTGTAATACCTTTATTTGATGGCATAAAAGGAATTCCATATTGATTAAACACTATCACTTCACTAAAAATATGCCCAAAGACTTAGCATTGAGTATTTTTATCATTTAGTAATTATTATCGTTCTTCATCAGCAATCCTTGTTCCACATCGCCTTTATATGCTTCAGTTATTTCGTCATCACCCTGTAACGCTTATCCACCATCAGGTTATTCACAATAATGAATATAATAAAGTAATCAGGGTTAAGTAAAAACACGGTTGAATAATGGTTGAACATGCATAAACAGACAGAAACGCACCAAAAAAATGCACAGCAAAGTAAAATGAAACAAAATAGTGCAGGATGAATAAGAATATTGCAGATAAAAACCAACACAGCTGACATTAAGAGTAAAGTATTTGTCTTCCAGTGACACTGAAATAACAAACTGCTCAAGAGTTTTCTTCCACTAAAATTCCCACAAAATTAAATTTTTTGAAATATTAAATTGTCTTATCAGGTCTTTTATTGATAGTTGGAAATGAACTAGATTTATTTACAAATCATCCAATAAGTTTTAGACAAAAATTTACGTTAATTTCGTTAATAAATAGTGGAGTAATAAACATGATAAACAAACAAGGTATAAAATTAGCCCTAGCAGTAGGTTGTACATTAGCAGTCACACAAAGTGCTCTAGCTAAACCTAATGCGCAGTTAACTGTTGCTGAAGGTGCATCAGCTGAGATCACTAAAGCCGTTTCTGAATGGAAAGAAGGTAAAAGACTTAGGGGTCGCAAAGATAAATGTTATGGCATTGCACTAGCTGGCGATAATGATTGTAAAGCAGGCCCAGGCACGAGTTGTGAAGGAACCTCTACTAAAGATTTCCAAGGTGATGCTTGGACATACGCTCCTAAAGGTTCGTGTGAGTTTATTGTCACGCCTAATGGCAGCGCATCCACCAAACCCATTGTTTAATATTGAACAACAGTGAAATCTAGCTTTAGTTTGCCACACAATGCAGGTGTCAGTCTAAAACCAGAGTACTTCAACGATGTGCCTAGTGCCGTCGTTGAAGGGTTATGGTTTGAAGTCCATGCCGAGAATTACCTAATTGATGGAGGCCCTCGCCTCGCCGCATTAAAAGAAATAGCCAGCAGGTATCCATTAAGTGTGCATGGTGTTGGGGCGTCTTTAGCAGGCCCTAAATCAGTAGATAAACAACATTTACAACGTTTAAAGAAGCTGTGTGATATTTTACCTATTGCCTCGTTTTCTGAGCATTTAGCTTGGTCAGCTACAGATGAACAATTTTTCAATAATTTACTGCCCATTCCCCTTACCCAGCAAACGCTAAAAACAGTTTCTGACAATGTCATGCAAGTTCAAGATACCTTGCAGCGCAGCATTGCCATAGAAAACCCGGCTAATTATATTCGCTTACCGTCTGATATAGACGAAGCTGACTTTTTAATGGAGTTAGCCCATAGAACACAATGTTCTTTGCTACTGGATGTGAACAACCTTTTTATTAGTGCAGCGAATGTGAACATTGACCCAAATACATATATCAATACTCTGGATCTCAATGTGGTGAGTGAGATCCATGTAGCCGGACATTCAAAGGACCCAATTCAAGCCGACTTATTAATTGATTCACACGATTGCGCAGTTGCAGTACAAGTTTGGCAGTTATTACAATACGTGTTACAAAAAAGTGGTCCTAAACCGGTATTGATAGAACGAGATTCAGACTTGCCTAGCTTCGCTGAATTAATGGCCGAAAGACAAACCGCCGCAAACTTTATTCATCATTGCTCAAAAGAAAACTAAATGCCTGACTTCTATGCATGGTTTGAACATTACCTAAAACATGGTGAACATCAACAAACACAATCATTTTTGCCACATGAGGGAGATCAAGAGCGTTTACTCATCTACAGAAACACCTACTTTTCTGCATGTATAGACATACTGAAACGTAAATATCCAAGTTGCGTTAATTTACTTGGTGAAGACTATTTTAAAATGCTGGCTCGACAATATTCACAGAAATATATTCCCAAAACCAGTGTGCTAGCAGAGTACGGTGAATTAATGGCGGATTTTATAGGTGAACATTTTCGACAACAAGCCCCTGAATTAGAGTATGCAGCTGACTTAGCAAGTTTAGATCTTGCTTGGCATGAGTGTTACTTTGCAACGGACCAAGTGCCGCCAACAGACGAAGTAGTTAGCTCCTGGCTAGAAGACATTGAATCTAAAAGATTTGCCTTAGGCGCGAGTGTACGACTATTACAAAATAAATCGGCCGTGACTGAAGTTTGGTCTATGTTAAAAAATGGTGTACTCACTGAACCACAGGTTATTGAACAACAAGCAGAATATACTATTTTATGGCGTAATTCTGGGCAGATATTTCATCGAGTACTATCCTTACCAGAATGGACCTTCATTTCGAATATCCATTTAGCCAATACACTAATTGAATCTGCAGAGGCTGCGTTAACAACAGGTGAATTAGATATAAGTAGCGTATTTTCACAACTAATAGCTAATAATTTACTCATGGAAATTACTCTCTAATGAAATTAATCATTAATCTATATCAAACACTTAGCAAAAAATTCACCTTGTTTTTTGGCGATTTATCATTGTTATTTGTACGCCTGCTAACCGCAAAAGTTTTTCTAGCGTCTGGCCTGAGCAAGTGGAATGGTTTTATGGATTTTAACGAAGAAAAATATGATTTGTTTTTATATGAATTCTTTTGTCCAGACCCTGTTCGAGAAGGTGCTCTTTTATTATGTGACGCCAATACATTGGATTATACCGAAGGTTCATTCACTGTATTTGTCATAGAAAAGCTAGCAATTGTCGCCGGTGTAGTTGAAGTGTTATTACCTGTGATGTTGATACTAGGTATATTTTCTAGGCTCGGTGCTTTAGGACTAATAGGCATGACATTGTTTATTCAGCTTGCGGTATTCCCTGAATGGGATCACTGGTGGAACCCAGCTGTTTGGTGGTTTGTGGCACTAATGGTCATCACTGCCCATGGCCCAGGAAAACTATCTCTTGACCACCTTTTGGGCTTAGATAAAAAAGCTAGCTAAGGTTAAATACAGAATGGAGCTGACTCAAGCTACATGGGGACAAAAACAACAGGCGAACTATTGGTCGCCTGTTTTATTTAAAGTTAACTCTTTTTTAGCAAGATTTTCTGCGTGTCCAAAATAAGCGGCACAAGGCTAAACCGATTAAACTAAAACCAAAACTACCACCACCAGATGAATTATCAGTGCTTGGTGTTGTGGGTTCTGGTGTTGTGGGTTCTGGTGTCGTAGGCTCTGGAGCAGGTTCGACTACAGGATCTGCATCAGGGTTACTTTGACATTCTGTACAATCATCTAAAATAGCATTCACACCGGCAGTCCATTTAACACCACCTAATTCATAGGCTCCAATATCGGGAGAAGGCCCTGCGAACGGTTTTTCAAAGTCATCAATTGTGCGCCCTTGATCGATTAATAGTGAGGTATCAAGAGGCATAAAATCCAATTGCTCAGGATCAATGAGTTGGGCTTGTTCAGTTTCAATTAAGTTGCTGTCGAGATCATATGCCGGATCAACTAGCCAATCCCCCACGTTGGTGTAGTTATTCCATACACGATTATCTTGACGTGTATAGCCATTTACCCATTCGCCCATTGCTTGACCAGCATTGATAATAGTATTGTGATAAATATTATTGTTCCAGTTAGCCCAATTTAATTGAACTCCCGCCCAAGTGACATTCCACACCACATTATGATCAACTTGGTAACCTTTACTGTTGTTATCTAAATATATACCAGCGGTACGGCCATCGGCATAACTAGGACCGACCGAATCATGAAACCAGTTGTGATGAATACGGGTATTTTTGTTGTCATCATTGCCTACGGTATAAAATACACCGCCATCATTATTAATCAGCCCTACGCGAGACACGTCGTTATATCCTAGTTCACTATTCTGACTAGGTAAAAACACTCCATCTCTACCAGTGTAAGCCACTGTATTACGTAATATAGTGGCATCATTGGCATTGACTCTAAGAGGACTAGCATGAATTCCCAAAGTATCAAAATACTGAATGGTATTGTTTTCAATATGCACATATTGACCACGACCAGACCAACCTGCGACAAAAATACCATTCAATGATCCATGTTCAATCACGTTATCTGTAATTGTCGTATGGGTACCTAATACGTTGATTGAACCATCACCAACTTGTGCAGATGAATTAGTTAAATCATCCATACGTTCTAGGCCATGGTATATCTTATTATTTTTAATCGTGTTGTTATTACCATTAACTCGGACATTGGCCCCGAATATTTCTAAGCCTTCAATGGAAATATATTGGCCATCTAATATGACGGCGTTTTGCCTGCTAGCAATTTCCACTTCGTTGTCTGCTGGCGCTTGGCCATCTGCTGTTTGCAAATAGATAATTTGTTGTTCTGCATCATAAAACCATTCGTTTTTATGATCGAGTAAGGCTAATTTTCCAAATACAAAAAAGCGTCCAAAGTTATCGTGACGTTGAATAGTAGGAGCATGTGGATTAAAAGGCCATTTAGTATCGTCTATAGCAGTAAACGAAACCGAGTCCGTAGTAGAGCTTGAAATTTGACGAGTCCAACTGGCACCAGAGTGAGCACCTAAATACCAAATGTAACCGCCAGTTAAATCAGAGTCTGGAATATTGTCGGCATTGACACTTGATACAGTACCTTTGCCTGATAACGGAGCGGCATCAATGGTATATAAATCGCCATCTGTATTATTCGGCCAGCGAGCAATATCCATAATTTCATCTTTATGATACAGCTGGCGAAAGGCTTCTTCTATTTCACTATTCACATTGGCTTGATAGATATTACCTTGATACACAGACCAACCACTCACAGGCTCTGTACCACGAATAATCACTTCTGCGTTATCTTCAGCTTTAATTAATATGGGTGATTGTTCATTACCACTTTTACTCACTTGTAATGTTTGACGATACACCCCAGCTTTTATAATTAACGTATCTCCCGCTTCTAATAAGCTATTAGCCTGAGAAAACGTGGCAAGCGGCGATGCCATTTGCCCATCATTACTATCATCACCATCAGTCGCCACATAAAGTGTTTTGGCATTTACTGATAAAGACAGCGCAAGTGAAGAAAAAAGCAATCCACAAAATAACTGACCTTGGATTCTTTTGATTTTAAACATTAATACACACCTATGTTCTTTTTAGATATTTGTTACATTATTTCGCATTTATTGTTAATTGTATACATCCGTGAGGCTAATTTAAGTTATATATAAGACCTGATGATTAAATATAAAATACAGAGTATTGCAGACTAAGCAGAATGTGGCAGCCTGAAGCAGAAAAAGTAGTGATTAGAAGATACGAGCAACGAGAAAAAGATTACAGAAAAAGCGAAAAGCTATTCACCACAGAGAAAAAACTAATAATACCTAACTTAAAAAGGAGGATGTAACAGATTCTGTGTAACTGCCATTAGTTAAATATGTCCTTCGAGTCTAGACTCGAACTCAATCATAAATCGGATCATTGCCTGACGCCAGTTTTGGATCGGCATGGTCCATTTTTTAGATGCATCCATAATAGCCAGGTACACCATTTTCTTAGCTGAATCATCATTGGGAAATACTTTCCGCTTCTTCAACGCTTTTCGAATGACGCTGTTAAGTGATTCGATTGCATTAGTGGTGTAAATTACTTTACGTATATCGCTAGGGTACTTAAATATTGTATTGAGATTGTGCCAATTAGCATGCCACGACTTGCTGATTTGTGGATATTTGTCATCCCAGGTTTCGCCAAAACGCTGCAGCTCAAGTAAGGCTTCATCCTCAGTGTTGGCTTGGTAAACCTTTTTCAGTTCAGTGGTCACGATTTTGTAATCTTTCCAAGGCACAAACCTTAACGAATTACGCACCATATGTACGATACAGAGCTGAACCTGTGTTTGAGGGAACACTGCATTTATGGCCTCTGGAAAGCCTTTTAGGCCATCGACACAAGCGATAAAGATATCTTTTACTCCACGGGTTTGTAATTCCGTGAGGACGTTTAACCAGAACTTGGCTCCCTCGTTCTCAGCTATCCACATGCCCAACAAGGTTTTGTGCCCGTCTAGATTGATACCCAAGGCTAAGAAGATAGATTTATTCATCACCCTATTATCTTGGCGTACTTTAATGACAATGCAGTCCATATAAACGATTGGATAAACGGTATCCAGTGGCCGAGCCTGCCATTCAGTGATTTCGTCAATGACGGCATTGGCGACTCTTGATACCAAGGTGGGAGATATTTCTGCACCGTACCATTCATCAAATGCTTCGACAATTTCACGGGTACTCATGCCTTTAGCGTATAACCATAGGATTTTTTCATCCATTGAGGTAAAACGAGTTTGTTGTTTTTTGACAAGCTGAGGCGCAAAAGAGCCATCTCTATCACGAGGAGTATCAAGCTCAAACTCACCGTCCTCGGTCTTTATGCGCTTACTAGTTTTACCATTACGGCTATTGCTGACAGCTGATTTTTCATGTTTGCCATAGCCTAAATGCTCATCCATCTCCGCATTCAATGCTGCTTCGACCGTGATTTTTTTGAGCATCTGACTAAACTCATTTAAATCTTGAGGGGTTTTAATACCTTTCGCTGCTTCTTTAGCAAACGCTTCTAATTCTTTATTCATTTTCATTGCCTATCCTTAAACTCTGCTTAGAGTAAATTATGATAGGCAGTTACACAAAGTATGTTACAGGCTCTTAAAAAGTCGTCATTCTTGCATGTCGTTAGTAGGAATCCATTCTTTTATACTTATTTCCAGCCAAAAATCCATTTAGTTTCATCTTTTAAATCACGCCAATCTATCAAAATACAGAGTTTTGACATAATAGCCTCGATAGAACATAAAACAACAATTCCCTCTTCATCAAACTCAATGTCAGACACTAAAAAGTGCTTCTCTTTGTTCAAAGGCTCCACCGCAGTCCATTTACTATTGAGCAACTTTTTCGGATTAATATTATTCATGGCAGACCTTTTGATAAATTAACTAATAAAAACGACTACGATCATTTTAAATTAAATCACCGGCTAGCCGGTTATATGTCGGTGTCAAATTCGACATCATTATCTTGACACCATTGCATTGCGGCACGCTTTAACGCAGCTTCTTCGTATGCGTACCAACTTTCTAGCTTACCCGTTGATTCTAAAAGGGTCTTGAATTTTGCATATGCGCCCCGGCGACTAAAAATATCGTAGCCGAGCTCTAGTTTTTCAGGGGTCTCCTCGGCAATAAAACTAAGAGCCAAACGTTTTCCTAAGTCTAGCTCTTGTTTGCTAGGAAACATTAGATATCTATTACTGGTATAGAGATCATCTGGTATCGGTTCTTCCATTGCATCATCAATATAATATATTTCACCAGTATCTAAACTGATGTACGCCTCATTATCGCCTAATCCAGAAGACACGAATTCAATTGCCCACTCAATATCTTTTAACTTCACTGGCATAAATATCCTCTAATCAAATAGCTAGTTAGTAATTAAACGGCACTATGTGTGTGTAGAATAATCACCTTGTTAGACATAATACCAATCCGTATTGATAAGTGCCCACTCAGCGAGAGTTTAAATGCGCTTAATCAAGACGCTTGAACGAATGAATAGTGGGCCTCTTTTGAGTTCGAGCAACACAGAGTAAGCGCATTTAAAACTCGCCTGAAAGGAATGCCCCAGCGGCTTTTGCCCTGCGTTCTCGGTATTTGAAAGGGAACAACCATTCCTGCACACCGACGCCTTGTTCAAAAACCGCTGGATGCATTCTGAGAGATCAATTATCAATGTGGATTGGTATAAGACCCTGCCCATATATTTATTAAAATTGTTCATGCTAATGGAATTTGTATTTGAAATAAATGGCGGATCTGTATGAGGGGTAAGTCTACTGCTAACTTAAAAATTAGCCATTCCTACATGTCGTTAGCAGGAATCCATTCTTTTTAAGTCTTATCTGGACAGCCATCATAACAATTCTTAATAGGAAACAGCGGATGACGCTAGGGAAGACAACAAGGAGAGATAATTTAACACTGTAGCGACAAATTTAAGTGATATATTTTACTTCGATCTATTTACTAGCTTCTACCTACTGCTTCACGCTGCTAAGCCTGCCCTACTCTGCTTTATTCTGCTTTAGTGGCGCAGCCATGACTTATGTGCGAAGCACATGCTTTTGAATTACCCGCGCATAGCATATAAAAAGCTACTACCTTCAGCCTAAGGTTTAGACATCCTAATCACTACCCTACGGTTCATTGCCCGTGAGGTATCATTGGTATTTGGTGAAATATGCCGTCTCTCACCGTGGCCTGTAACAGCGATACGTTCAGGGGCAACTCCCATGGAGCGGAAAAAATCTTTAATTTCTACAGCGCGGCGAATTGACACTTCTTTATTCACCGACCTGTTACCGTAACTATCGGTATAACCGTCCAACAAGACTAATTCTAAATCGGTATCTTCTTTTAAATATTCACCAATCATGGCTAAACGTTTTTGTGAGTATTTAGTCAACACCGTATTATTAAACTGATAGGTTAAGGTGGTGTAGGCAATATCTTGAAAGCTGTAAGGCAATAAGTTAGATACGCATTCTGCAAATGCTTGATAAGGGACAGCAAAGTTACTGGCGTTTAACCCTACTGATACTCTATCGTATTTATTGTACCAATCTTGATAATAAATAGTTGGCCAGAAACCTTTTTCTAATTCAGACAACATGGTCCAAGCAGCTTGTTCAGGCAGATCACCATTGTATTGTTTACGAATAGTCATATCGGCAATGGTTCGCTGCATTTGCCCAGGCATCCATTTTGGTGGTACCGCATAAACAGCCGCTACCCCATAAGACTTAGGCAAACGTAACATGTCTAATTCAAATTCCATGTTAAGTTGCTTAGATGCAAAACTGCTAAACATGGCTTCACCGTATCCTGGCAAATCATGGCTAAGCGTACACTGTAAGCGATTTTTATCTTTAAGTTGCCAACTGGAGTCTTCTACTTTTGCGGCATATTGTCGTAGTGCAGCCGCACTGACGAATGACATTGCTAGCAAAGCAACACACATGAAATATCTTAAAATACACTTAATCATAAAAAAGTAGCCCCCGCTTCTTTGTCTTTATCGACAACAGCTTGAATTATCTTAACCTTTGATAAGTATTTATTGCAGTATTATTTGCAATATCTGTCGATGAAACAAGTAACAAGATAACATTTACCCTAGCTACTGAAATAGAACCTTGCGATAATCACGGTAATTGAATAGTTGTTAGGTTTACATGTCCGAATCATTTAAATTAAAAAATCGTTTCAGAGGGTACTTCCCTGTTGTTATTGATGTTGAAACCGCAGGGTTTAATGCAAAAACAGACGCATTGTTAGAGATTGCCGCCGTTACCACTAAAATGGATGACAATGGTTTCTTTTACCCAGATAAAACCTTTCATTACCATGTTGTTCCGTTTGAAGGTGCAAATCTAGAAAAATCAGCTTTAGATTTTAATGGTATTGATCCATATTGTGCTCTACGTGGTGCTTTAGATGAAACTGAGGTAATGAAAGATTTATGTAAAAAAATACGTAAAGAACAAAAAGAAGCAGATTGCCAACGTTCAGTGATAGTGGCCCATAATGCGGCGTTTGATCAAGGATTTGTCAACGCAGCTATTGAACGTAGTCATATCAAGCGTAGCCCTTTCCACCCATTTGTTTCTTTTGATACCACTACCTTATCTGGTTTGGCTTTAGGGCAAACTGTATTAGTTAAAGCTTGTATGGCAGCTGGCATAGCGTTTGATCAAAATGAAGCACACTCAGCTTTATATGACACAGAAAAAACCGCTGAGTTATTTTGTTATATTTTGAACAAATGGCAAAGTTTCGGTGGACTAGACGCACATAATTAATTTTTTAGTCAAAAACAGATATAAAAAAACCGCAAATTACTTTGCGGTTTTTTTGTTTATGATATCTGACAATTATAGTTTGTCAGCATTCTCCGCTAGGTAGCTCGCTACGCCTGCAGGGCTAGCGTCCATACCTTTAGAACCTTCTTGCCAACCAGCAGGACAAACTTCACCGTGCTCTTCATGGAAGTTTAATGCATCTACCATACGTAACATTTCATCAATATTACGACCTAGAGGTAAATCATTCACTACTTGGTGACGAACGATACCGTTAGCATCAATTAAGAAAGAACCACGGAAAGCCACACCTGCGTCAGGATGTTCAACATCATATGCTTGGCAAATATCGTGTTTAACGTCAGCCACTAATGTGTACTTAACTGGGCCAATACCACCATCATTGATGGCAGTGTTACGCCATGCGTTATGGCTAAATTGAGAATCGATAGAAACACCAATAACTTCTACACCACGTTTTTGAAATTCAGCATAACGCTTATCAAATGCGATTAACTCTGAAGGACATACAAATGTGAAATCAAGTGGGTAGAAAAACAATACTGCTGCTTTACCTTTAATGGCTTCGCTTAGAGTAAAACTATCTACAATTTCACCACTTCCTAGTACTGCTGCAGCAGTAAAATCTGGTGCTGGACGACTAACTAATACACTCATGAACTTCTCCGACTCGTTATGATTAAAATAGCAAGGGAAGATACATCCCCTGCAACGGGATTAATTTATTAAACATCAATTTAGACATATAAGTACAGATAAGCAAAAAACAATGCTTCAGGTCCAAATATTTTGATTAATTTTTTTATATGTACACTAATAATACGATCAAACACTTGATCTTCATGTGAATAACAATTATTCTTATTTACATCAAGATTACTAGGGTTATTTATGTACGTTTGCTTATGCCACGGCATCACAGATAAAATGATTAAACAGACTGTTTTAGAAGACGGTGTGGGTAATATGCGTGAACTTAAAAGTAAACTAGGTGTAGGCTCTCAATGTGGAAAATGTGTACAACTAGCACAAACTATTATCGACACCACAATATATGACGAATCTTTATTTAAAGAAGTCTGTTAATCAAGTAAATTTTTGACTAAAACGCCGGTTCATTGAACCGGCGTTTTTTTATTGCCTAATAAAAATATCTATCGTTATTCTATTCAATGAATCCTACATAAAATAGTGATTAAATGTGCATATAGTCAGGGCAGACTGGCTGGGAAACAGGTTCTTTAGTCTGATGCACTAAGTTATATTGACAAGCATTTACTATATCACTTAATGTGAAAATTATTTTGTCATATAATTTGTAGAGGCCAATGAAAAATATAATAAATCTTTCCCTTAAAAATACCTTTGTTATTTCCCTTTGTGTAATGTCGTCGTTGAGTTGTGCAGAAACCACTGAACAATGGATTGATAAAAACGAAAACGAGAATTATACACCGCGCCATGAATGTTCATTTGTACAAGCTGGTGAAAAATTTATTATGTTTGGTGGCAGAGAATCAGCTAAAAAACTAGATGTCTACGATTATAAAACCGATAGTTGGAGTACAGGGGGCTTGGCTCCAAAAGAGTTTAACCATTTTCAAGCAACCACTTATAAAGGTTTTATTTGGGTAATTGGTTCATTTAAAACCAATAGTTTTCCTAAAGAGATACCTGAAGACAATATTTGGCTCTATCACCCACCTAGTCAAAAATGGATACAAGGACCAGAAATACCAGAAAATCGTCGAAGAGGTGGCGCAGGCCTAGTGGTCTATAAAGATAAATTTTATCTTGTTGGCGGTAATACCATAGGACACAACGGTGGATATGTTAATTGGTTCGATGAATATGACCCAACAAACAATACATGGACAGTGCTTGAAAACGCTCCTAACGCAAGAGACCATTTTTTTGCGGCAGTAATAGACAATAAATTATACGCTGCCGGTGGCCGGTTGTCGGGCGGACAAGGCGGAGTATTCACACCGCTTGTAAAAAAAGTAAATACATACAATTTTGATACGAAAACTTGGTCTTCATTAGCTGCTGATTTACCCACACCAAGGGCTGCACCCGGTATTGCCGTTTTTAATAACGAACTATTAGTGATGGGTGGCGAAGGAGAAAAATCAGGACCCGCATACAAACGCGTCGAGGCTTACAATACCATTAATCATACTTGGTCTCGCAAACCTGATATGCATTACCCCAGACATGGAACCCAAACCATTGTCTCTGGAAAAGGTATTTATATTGCTGGGGGCTCACCAATACGTGGTGGTGGCAGTCAAAAAAACATGGAAGTATTTAACCAAGATTCCCCTGCTGGCGAAAAGTTAGTTTCATCAACTCTTAATATTCCAGTCAGCATATCCATAACTGCTGGCGCTAACCAAAAAATAGTTATACAGAATTCAGCTGGAAATACCGCCAGCTTTATTAGCAGCGTCACTATTAGTGGTAAAGATAGTGATAAATTCAAAATTAAAAGTGATCTAGATTTTAAGTTAGTGGATATTAACGGCAGCTTACCAGTAATTATCGAACATACAGGGACAAACGCTGGAGATACAGCACAAATAAGCATTACCTACAATGGGGACAAAAAGATAAGCAGTATGCTCAGTAGTCATTAGTTTAGCCTGTCGGTGCTGTGAATATTAAAATCCGATGACCTCTGGTCATCGGATTTTTTTGCAAATTAGGTTCCAATTACTCAACAAAGTCCTCATTCGCTTTTACCGTAAGAGGGTGATAACTGTCTTTTGCTTGGGCAAACGCTTTTCTCGCCATTTTACCTTCTACCGTTTCAGACAAAGCTTTATACAAAGGTTTAACCAGTTTATTTCGACCAATAGTGGTTAAATAATTATGTAGCCGTTGGAATGCTGGTTGATACCAATTTTTGACACTCATTAATAACCAGCTATGAGCAATTTCATTATTATGACTTTGGGTTAATTTAAAAGCCAGATCTAACTCAGTTAACTGCTGTTGGCTTAACTTTTCTGGCATATTATTTAAAAAGTATAACCATTGATGTACTACCCAATCTTGACTATCTATTTCACTAGCTTTTATTTTACCTACTAACCAATCAGCTCTTACCTTGTCTATTTCAGTAAAAGCAGTTGATTGTGGTACAGGAGCATTATTTGGAATACCTGATTGAAAAATCCACTCATTGATACGGGATAGCGACAATTTGTCAGAATAGTCTTTAAGTAAGGTTTTCTCTAAATATTCGACAAATTCGTCGCTACTAATACTTTGAAAAGCAAACTCGTTAAAATAACTTAATAAAAACCGATCGAAATTATCTCGCCCTACTTTTTGCTCTAGCTCTTGTAAAAACAACGCCCCCTTCTCGTAAGGAATACTACTGAACACCTCATCAGGATCCCTGCCCCTTAAATCAATCGCTAAAATTTGATCTTCAGCAGCTAGATTATCTAGATCGTTTTGTAGATCTTGTCGTCCCAAGACAGATTCCATCGCATAACGATTATCGCCGTAGACCATTTGCATAATGCGATAAGTTAAATAGGTGGTAAACCCTTCGTTCAACCATAAATCGCGCCAAGTGGCATTGGTCACTGTATTACCCGACCAAGAGTGGGCTAACTCATGGGCGATTAACGACACTAAACTCTTATCACCGGCAATCACTGTGGGCGTAATAAAAGATAAACGAGGATTTTCCATACCGCCAAAAGGAAATGACGGCGGTAATATTAATAGGTCATAACGATCCCAACTATAAGGGCCAAACTTTTCCTCAGTAGCAATGAGCATAGATTCGGTATCTTCAAACTCTTGAGCCGCAGCTTGTAAAATTCCTTTTTCAGCATATACCCCAGTTCGTTGCCCCATAGCTTTAAAATGTAAATCTCCCACAGCTAAAGCGATTAAATAAGATGGGATAGGTTGTGGCATAGAAAATTCATAAATACCATCACGTTCTGGATCAGGCTCATTAGATGCACTCATTACAGCTATCAAGTCTTTTGGAGTACGTATGATCGCCTCATAGGTCATTCTTACTTGTGGAGAATCCTGTAAAGGGATAAAACTACGGGCATGAATAGCTTGTGCTTGAGTAAACAAAAATGGCTGCTTTTTACCTGCTGTTTGCGCAGGTGTTAACCACTGTATTCCCGAAGCTAGTGGCGAAGTATGATATTCAATGGTTACACTATTGACTTCATTTGGTATGTTTATGCTTAAAGCGGCTCCTAAAAAAGAGTCTTGTGGGGTCAATTTATAATCTAGAGTCTGCCCATTAGCAGTGATTTTTTTAATACTAAGATCTCGAGTATCAAGTACTAGTTCTGTACCTAGTTTGTCTACTTTAGCAAAATCTAATTTTGCAGTACCTTGTAACACTTTATCGGTGAAGTTTACTTCTAAATCCAGGGTTAAGTGTGTCACTCTAAAAACATCAGGATTAGCAAAAGAATGATAATCAACCCCTACTTGGATTGGTTCAACGTTAGTTTTTATTACCCGTTGCTCGGTTGCAACAGAAGGTTTATTTTCTTCGGTAATAATATTTTTGGAACAAGCAGTACTAAAAATTAAAATTAAAATTAACACACTGGAAAATAGGGTTTTTATTGTCATTTTTATTTCCTGTAAGGATAATAGCTTTTTAAATTGTGCCATATAAGGAGTCACACTTTCTATTCAAAGGTAATCTAAATCAAATAAGTATAAACATAGAGTGATTAGGAGCTAGCAATGAAAAGTAATTTTTCTTCAACCGAATTCGATGACTTTTTTAATGAATTTAAAGATGTCGTGCCTCTTAAAAATACTAATGTAGTACAGACTATTCAGACCAGTAACAGTTTAGCCAAACAACTGAAAAGAAAAGCTATCGAAGCCGATCTTCAACGAATAAATAATTATCTCAGTGTTGAAAATGTTGAACCTGTAGACCCCTATGACCATTTGAGTTTTAAACAAGACGGGATCCAAGATGGCGTGTTTAAGAACTTACGCCTAGGTAAGTACAAAATAGATTCCGTAGTTAACTTACAAAATTTAAAATTTGAGCAAGCCAGAAGTCGTTTATTCACCCACATATTAAATAGCCACCAAACAGGCGATAGAAGTATTTTAATCAAACACGGTTTAGGTTTACACAGTAAACCATTTGCTGGATTCTTGAAAAGTTATGTCAACAAATGGCTAACACAAATGCCAGAAGTGATTGCTTATCATACCGCTTTATTAAATCACGGAGGCAATAGCGCTGTGTATGTATTACTTAAGAAAAATCAGCAGCAAAAATCTCATAACAGAGAGTTGTACCAGTCGAGATAAACAATAGTGTACTTAACATGCTCTAACTATATTACTGATTGTTAGAGCTTGTTGTTTGTTGAGGCAAGTCGGAGGATGTGGCGGAAGCACTCATTAGAGCGGCAACAATTAGAAAAATAACGGTAGCCAATACTCCAGCTAAACCAAAACCTTTACTTGAACGATTCATTAGCGTCTCTTATTATTTTACTTTTATTAAGTTAATTAAGTAGATTGTCTAATCTTCCGTGAATGGCTTATATGCAGACGTAACAGTCCTTGTCAACAATGAAAATATATTAATCACTATTTAGCTGATGTACAAGGGATTTATTATATATTCATTAAAAACATTGATTAACTCACTTGACATGTGAATTTTTTGTAAATTAACATAAAAATAGGGCGTTATTTAGATAACGCCCTATTCATTAATCGAATGATAAATTTAACAGCTTAGCCTAGATAAACTCGAGCATTTCTAAACATTCTCATCCACGCACCATCTTCTTGCCAATCTTCAGGATGCCATGAATTAGCAACGGTTCTGAATACCCTTTCAGGGTGCGGCATCATAATAGTGGCACGACCATCAGTACTGGTTAAACCAGCGATCCCCAAAGGTGAACCATTCGGATTAGCCGGGTATTGTTGAGTGACTTTGCCGTAGTTATCTACATACTGTAAAGCAACTGCTGTGTTTTGTAAGGCATTTACAGCACCTTGCTCAGAAGTAAACTCAGCGCGACCTTCTCCATGAGAAACAGCGATAGGCATACGAGAGCCTTGCATACCATTAAAGAACACAGACTTAGACTCTTTTACTTCTAACATAGCCACACGAGCTTCGAAACGCTCAGATTGATTAGTCACAAAATGTGGCCATAATTCAGCACCAGGGATCAAAGATTTAAGGTTAGACAACATTTGGCAACCATTACATACCCCTAATGAAAATGAATCATTGCGGGCAAAGAACTCTGCAAATTGGTCACGAGCTTGGTTGTTAAACAAAATAGATTTCGCCCAACCTTCACCGGCACCTAAAACGTCACCGTAAGAGAAACCACCACAAGCCACTAAACCTTTAAAGTCTTCTAAAGATTGTTTACCTGATAATATGTCACTCATATGTACATCGATAGCATTAAAACCAGCGCGGTCAAAGGCAGCAGCCATTTCAACGTGAGAGTTAACTCCCTGCTCTCTTAATATCGCCATTCTTGGTGCAGCACCTTTAGCAATATAAGGCGCAGCAACGTCTTCAGTCACATCAAAAGTTAATGCAGCATGTAAACCAGGATCGGCAGCATCAGCTTTGGCTTGATGTTCTTGTTCGGCACAATCAGGATTATCTCTTAACTTCTGCATGTGGCGAGTAGTTTGTGCCCAAGTTTGACGATAAAACACTCGGCTATTTTCTAACACTACTTGGCCATTTTGCGAAAACACAATCTGATCTGTGCTATTTAAACCACCAATTTTATGCACGATATCTTGCAAGCCATGCTCAGCCAAAATAGCTAACACTTTATCTTTGTTACTTGACGCAATTTGTACCACAGCCCCTAACTCTTCGTTGTATAACGAATCGATAGCCGCTCCGGTTAGTGTATCAAGGTTAATATCTAGACCAGTTTTCCCCGCAAATGCCATTTCTACTAATGTGGCGAATAAACCACCATCAGAACGATCGTGGTAGGCCAATAATATTTTTTCATTCACTAATTGCTGAATAGCTAAAAAGAAACCTTTCAACAAAGGAGCTGAATCGACGTCTGGAGCTTGGTTACCTAGTTGTTGATACACCTGAGCTAAACAAGAGGCACCTAAACGGTTTTGACCTTGGCCTAAATCAAGTAATAACAATTCTGTATTAGCCACTTTAGTATTTAATTCTGGAGTCAAGGTTTTACGAATATCTTTCACTGCACCAAATGCAGTAATTACAAGTGATAACGGTGAAGTCACCGACTTTTCAACACCATCATCTTGCCAAGTGGTTTTCATCGACATAGAATCTTTGCCCACTGGTATAGTAATATCTAAGGCAGGACACAACTCTTCTCCCACAGCTTTAACGGCTTCATAAAGACCAGCATCTTCCCCCGGGTGACCGGCTGCCGACATCCAGTTTGCAGATAAATTAATACGTTTCAGATCGCCAATATCAGCGGCTGCGATATTGGTTAGTGACTCACCCACCGCCATACGAGCAGACGCAGCATAGTTAATCAAAGCAATAGGAGTTCGTTCCCCCAAAGCCATGGCTTCACCTTGATAAGTATCATAAGCACTGGCGGTAACCGCAACATCGGCAACAGGGACTTGCCATGGGCCAACCATCTGATCACGAGCAACCATACCCGTCACCGAGCGGTCACCTATAGTAATCAAGAATGTTTTTTCAGCCACAGTAGGCAAACTTAAAATACGTTCTGCCGCTTCAGCTATATCCATCACACTGGTATCGACTGCAGAGGTATCTAACTGTTTAGATTCAACATCACGATGCATTTTAGGGGTTTTACCTAACAATACATCTAATGGCATATCGATAGGATTATTGCCAAAATGACTATCACTTAGGGTTAAGTGTTCTTCTGCTGTCGCTTCACCTACAACCGCAAACAAAGCTCTTTCACGACGACAAATTTCTTCGAATACTGGCATGTTTTCTGGTGCAACCGACATCACATAACGTTCTTGAGATTCGTTACACCACACTTCAAGCGGTGACATACCCGGCTCATCATTTGCCACTTTACGTAATTCAAAACGACCACCTCTACCAGCATCGCTGACGAGTTCTGGAAAAGCGTTAGATAAACCACCCGCGCCCACATCATGAATAAATTGAATCGGGTTGTTATCGCCTAACTGCCAACATTTGTCGATGACTTCTTGGCAACGACGTTCCATTTCTGGATTACCTCGTTGTACCGAAGCAAAATCTAAATCTTCGTTAGATTGGCCGGATGCCATAGAAGATGCGGCACCACCACCTAAACCTATATTCATCGCCGGACCACCAAGGGCAATAAGTTTTGCACCGACAGTAATTTCACCTTTTTGAATATGTTGTTTACGAATGTTACCTAAACCACCGGCTAACATAATAGGTTTGTGATATCCCCTAACTTCTTCACCATTAAAGCTATTAACTTTTTGTTCGTAAGTACGGAAATAACCAAGAATACTAGGGCGACCAAATTCATTGTTAAATGCAGCGCCACCTAAAGGACCATCAACCATGATGTCATAAGCACTAACGATACGTGCAGGTTTACCAAAATCTGTTTCCCAAGGTTGTTGAAAACCAGGGATACGCAAGTTAGAAACAGAAAATCCCACTAAACCAGCTTTGGGTTTAGAACCACGACCAGTAGCCCCTTCGTCACGTATCTCACCACCAGACCCAGTTGCAGCTCCTGAAAATGGCGCAATAGCAGTTGGGTGATTGTGAGTTTCAACCTTCATTAAGATATCGATATCTTCATGGTGATAGGTATATTCATTGGTATCAGCAGTGGGGAAAAAACGTCCGGCAAAACTGCCTTCCATAACGGCCGCGTTATCTTTGTATGCTGAGTGAACATTTTCACCACATTGTTCAAAGGTGTTTTTAATCATTTTGAACAATGATTTAGGTTGTACTTGGCCGTCTATAGTCCAATCTGCATTAAAGATTTTGTGACGACAATGTTCTGAGTTGGCTTGAGCAAACATATACAACTCTACGTCATTTGGATTACGTCCCAAACGTGTAAAGTTCTCAAATAAATAATCCACTTCGTCATCAGCAAGTGCTAAGCCCAAACGGATATTGGCTTGTTCTAAAGCTTGTTTGCCTTCTTCAAGCATTTTTACCGAAGTCAGGGGGCTAGGTTCACCTTGAACAAATAAGCTATTAGCTTCACTGAGTTCAGCTAACACCACTTCTGTCATGCGGTCGTGTAACAAGGATTTCACTTGAGATAATTGCTCTGAGCTTAATGCATCGGCTTGAACATAATAGGCAATACCACGTTCTAAACGTTGTACAGACGTTAACCCACAGTTGTGCGCAATATCAGTAGATTTAGAAGACCATGGCGAAATTGTGCCAGGTCTTGGTGTCACCAATAATAATAAGCCTTGAGGCTGATGTTCTTGGATCGACGGCCCGTAGGTAAGCAGCTTAGATAACACTTGGCTTTGCTCATCCGTCAACGGACTTAGCACTTTTGCAAAGTGAACATATTCGGCATAAATGCCAGTTACAGGAAGTCCATTATCAGCAAACTGAGCAAGACATTTATTTACACGAAAATCAGATAAAGCAGGCGTACCGCGAAGCACTAACATTATGTCATCACCTTGTAGCAGAATTGGTTAAAATTTATTATTTTAGCCAATCAATTATTCGGGGGGATTTTAGCGGCGAATTATAGGGTAATTTGATCAAATTGATAAGCGTACATATTTATATAAATGAGTTTTATTTGTTCTAATAACAATATCAATCCATAACTTTCCATTCTGGATAGTGATAACACGCTTAAAGAACTGGATGATTTAATAGATTTTAGTCACAATGGGCAATCAAAATTGATGAGGCACACATTATCCGACTGCAAACTTGGTTACTGCTCTCCATATTTTTGCTTAGTGGTTGTAACGATACAAAACAAGCATCAAGCTTAGGAGAAGTATTAGATTCAGGCGTACTAAAAGTAGGTACGACTTATGGTGTGACCACTTACTATAATGGCGCCTCTGGTCCAGTAGGGTTCGAATATGAACTAGCCAATGGTTTTGCCGATTACTTAGGCGTGAAACTAGAAGTATTTCCCTATTACAATCTTAACGAACTGTTTCCGCAGTTAAAAAACCAACACCTAGATCTAATCGCAGCGGGGATAAGTGTTAGCCCAGAACGCTATCAGTCCTTTAAATTTGGCCCTGCATACCAAAAAGCCAGTGAAAAGCTGGTGTTTAAGCAAGGTAATACCTGGCCCAGAAAAGCCGAAGATTTAGCAGGAGAACTAGTCGTCATTGCAGGTGGCAGCCACAATGAATCTTTAACACGTATACAACAAACCACTCCACAACTTAGCTGGCAACAAACAGATGATAAAGATGTCGAAGAGTTACTTGAACAAGTATTAAATAACGAACTCGATTACACAGTGGCCGATTCTAATGTTTTGGCTTTAATGCGTCGACGACATCCAGAATTGGCGATTGGCTTTTCCATCAGCCCAGAGCAAGACATTGCTTGGGCTGTGAATAAAGAACAAGATGATTCCCTACTTGCAGCACTAATTGAATATTTTGGTATCATTCAAAATAATGGCATTTTAGCGGCCCTTGAAGATAAATATTTTGGCCATGTTAGAAAATTCAATTATGTAGACACCCGTGAATTCATTAAAGCGGTGAATAATGTATTGCCTAAATACCAAGCTTGGTTTGAACAATACGCAGGTGATTTAGACTGGCGATTACTCGCTGCTATGAGTTATCAAGAAAGTCACTGGAAACCACATGCCAAATCTGTCACTGGGGTCAGAGGCATGATGATGTTGACCCTAGGTACCGCAAAAGATTTAGGCATTGAATCCCGACTTGATCCTGAACAAAGTATTAGAGGTGGCTCTGATTACTTAGCCAATATTCTAAGTCGGATACCTGATCGTATTCAACCGCCAGATAGTGTCTGGTTTGCCTTAGCGGCCTACAATATTGGTTTAGGTCATCTAGAAGATGCTAGGGTGTTAACTGATCGACAAGGGGCAAATCCCGACATGTGGGTAGACGTTAAAATTCGATTATTACAATTGAGACAGAAAAAATATTATAAAACTACTCGCTACGGCTATGCCAGAGGGCATGAAGCAGTCACATATGTAGATAATATTCGTCGTTACTACGACACCCTGGTTTGGTTAAAGGAACAACGACCAGAAATGCTTGAAGAGCCTATCCTTGAGCCAATTGAAGAATTACCAGCAGAAGAGTTACAAGCTGCAGAGTTAACAGCCAAAGAATAAGTATTTAAAACAAATTTAGTACAAAAATAAATCAATAAGTTTAATTGTTGTCACATTCTGGTCATATTTCTACTTTATTTTTGATCTTGATGAAACTTTTTATATTCATCATTTGTCTATTATCAAAACAAAGGAGATTTAAATGAAAAAACGAAATACTATGTCTAATCGAAAAACGTTAGGCAGTAACTGCCGCAGACGTCAACTTTTAAAACGTGTTCATCAGAGAGTCATTTCTCGTAGACAACAGTACCAAGGTATGGAATTAATAGAAGAACTTGCACAGGCGTGTTAATGTCCTGCCTCGTTCTTCTGTTTTTTTAACCACTTTTTCTCTGTACGACGCCTCTTAAAAAACTCCGATAATCGATTCCCGCACTCTTGTGCTAATACACCACCTGTAATTTCTACTTGGTGATTTAATTTATCATCTGCCACTATATTCATCACACTCCCCGCGGATCCAGTTTTTGCATCTGCTGCACCAAATACTAAACGAGTAATTCGGCTATGTACCAGTAATCCTGCACACATAAAACAAGGCTCTAAAGTCACGTATAAAGTTGTATCTACTAAACGATAGTTTTCAATAGTTAAACCTGCTTGGCGGATGGCCATCATCTCAGCATGAGCGGACGGATCGTGAGTAGTAATAGACTGATTCCAACCTTCACCTATTATCTTGTCGTTTTTAACCAACACAGCTCCTACAGGAATTTCCCCCTGCTGTTCTGCATTATTTGCCAATAACAGTGCATGGCGCATCCACTTTTCATCGAGTTCTTTATTCACTATTTTTCACTATTTTTTTGATAACTTGGTTAATTTCATCATTTAATTGGTTAATTTAACCAACCCAGAAACAAATCACTGTCTATTTATATGGCTATCTACTTGATAAATAGGACATTTAAATTTTGGTAAGATATTTGCTATTTGATAAATATCAAACATAAGCATAAACTTTTTATAATTAGAGACAAGAAAAAGAGGAACACAAATATGAATATGACAGCAATCGCCATCGTAGCTATATCTTGCTGGGCAATAGTAGAACTGGTTAACGGACCCAAAGGAAAAAAGAAAAACAAAAAGGACATTGAAAAAGATAACCAAGCTAGCCAACTTGAATTAGAAGTGATTGCACTAAGAGAACGTGTTGAAACCCTCGAAAAAATTGTCACTGATGAAAAATATGATCTTCACCGTCAATTTAACGACTTAAAAAAAGATGACGCAGCTTAAAGTTGTTTGAAGGTTAAACTTCGGTTGTGGTCAACTTGTATTTTTAGCAATGAAAAATGTTTATCAGATCATTCAATACGAATTGGATTTTCTGCCTTCGAGAGCTTAGATGATAATAACACTAGCTCTCAAATTTGCTCCCTACTAAACCTAGTACGCCTGTTGTTTTAAATAAGATGCTGCATACATAGACAATAACTTAACCTGCTCTTGCTCTGTGAGTTTCTGTAAGCGCCTATTTAGATATTCCTTGGCTATTTTAGCTTCGCCATCATCTATCGTAATGGCCAGATTACTGTCTAACATTTTTGCCGATATAGGCCCTGTAGAAAAACTTTTATAACCATCAAGTATTGCATGATCTAAGTGTTCAGCGACTTGTTTGGCATTGTCAAAGTCGCCAGTCAGCTGTTCACCAAAATGCAGATGGACTCGTCCTTTTTGCCCAGTAATGCCGCGCACTATACTTTGTACGTCTTCGTTATCTGGTTTATTGTAACAACCTTCTTCTTCAAGCTGCTGTAACTCTCTCGCTTTACTAATATCACAAGGGTCGAATTCATAAGAGATTGACACAGGCACAATACGTAAGGTTTTGAGATAATCTGCAAACTCTACTGTTTTTGGCTTATTCAGAGTAAACATAGAAATAATAGCAGGGTTAGTCTGATCATGTCCGTCTTTAGCACGCCCTTCTTTTTGCGCAATCCAAATATGTTGTTGATCATTATTTAGAGTAAATTCGATATACTCACTAAGCAATTTAGCAGCAGCTAATTTCTCTCTTCTATCGGTAGCAGAGCGTTTCACAATGAAGCATTTGTTTAAACGAATCAGATCGGCAACCCACTCCTTTTTAAGTAAGTTATCGCCTACCGCAATTCGCACGGTATCTTGACCATTGACGTGTAATGCCCAATTAACAAAAGCAGGATCAAGGGCTATATCCCTATGATTGCTAATAAACAAACAAGCCTGAGATAAATCTAAATTATTAATACCACTGACGGTAAACGAATCAGTTGTGGTGTTTATCATCCTTTCCATATAGGGCTCAACTAAATGTAAAAACCCTCTTAAGGTTTTCACTCCTGCCATTTGTTTTAATATGTACTGCCTAGTAATAAAAGCTAATACAGGTCGAAAAAATTTCGGCCACGCAGCAAACTTAAATGCCACTAAACTCGCAATAAATTCCTTATTATTAAAAAGTTTATTTAAAACAACGGGTAAATCGGCGTCATCATAGGGACGAATAGAATCAAACTTGCTTGTCATTGAAGGTAACGAATAGTCTTTGTAAAATTACAGTTAAGTATTGTGCCGACAAATACCAAATTCGGCAAACGCTTTCATAAAGGTCGGCTCTGTTTTATTAAGTAAATAATTTGTTAATTAATTGACTGCAACACTTGCCAATTAATTTCAACCTGCTCATCAGAGCCTGCTACGAATGCTGACTCTCCGCTCAAAGTCACTGATAAGTCTACCGTACGATTGACTAATTTAGTCAATTGTTGGATTTCATCCCAATTAAACTGAGTCACAGTTAATTTTAAAGCTGAAAATTGTGCCTGTGACTGTTTCCACCACACATCAGATTTTGAATTAAAACTGTATACATAAGTAGACTTAGCTAAGCGAGTGGCTTTTTTCATACGTTCAAAAGCAGGTTCACCTAAATCAATCCACATATGTAATTGATCATCTAGACCTTTAAGCCAAATATCAGGTTCTTCAACTGAGCTTAAGCCCTTAGTAAAGGCCAATAAACTGTCTTGATCTTGATAAGCATGTAAACAAAAGGCTAGGATTCTAGCCATCATACGGGCAAGAGTCTCAGAAGGGTGTTGGGCAACGGTTAGATTAAGGCTATCAAAGTGATCATGATTTAGATCAGATAAAGAAATTTTAAATTTATAAATTGTAGGCTTAAGAGCCATGTAGTTTGTACACCTAAATAAAAAAATAGTAAGAAATTACAAGCATAACTTTAACTCAACCAAAGAAGGCTCAAAGCCAAGTTTTTTATAAGAGCGAGTGGCGGCCTCATTTTGAGCATAAGCTTCTAGATAAAAATCAGTGAAGCCTCGCTCCTTCCCCCAATTAATAAGGGACCTAATCACTAACTGATTAATCCCCTTACCTCTATGTTCTTCAGTTACATACATACAGCCAAGATAAATATGTTGGTCATGAGTTAAGTGACGTTTTGATTCACGTACTCGCCCATAACCAGAAGCAATAACCTCACCTGCAAGTTCTGCTACCATAACGGTAGAAGATGCAGAATCCATTAAGGCAGCTAAATCATAATAACAAAAAGTTTCAGCCTTCAAACATTCATTAAACGGACGTTCAGTAGCAATAATTTTTTGCTCAAATCCTTTTAGTAAAGGTAAATCTGCTTCCACAGCAGTTCTTATTACAATATCACTCATAAGGTTATGCAGACCTCCTCAACAGACTCTTAGCTACAGATAGTTATTCCCACTCAATAGTGGCAGGCGGCTTACCTGAAATATCATAAACCACGCGGGAAATACCATCTATTTCATTGATGATCCGATTCGACACTTTACCTAAGAAATCATAAGGTAAATGCGCCCAATGAGCCGTCATAAAATCTATAGTTTCGACTGCACGTAAAGAGACAACCCAGTCATATTTGCGCATATCCCCCATAACACCGACAGATTTAACTGGCAAAAACACAGTAAAAGCTTGGCTGACTTTATTGTATAAATCTGCAGCATGTAATTCTTCAATAAAAATTGCGTCAGCTCTGCGTAATAAATCGCAATATTCTTTTTTCACTTCACCTAAAACACGTACCCCTAGACCTGGTCCAGGGAACGGGTGTCGGTATAACATATCGTAAGGTAAACCTAACTCTAAGCCTATCTTGCGTACTTCGTCTTTAAACAATTCACGTAAAGGCTCAACTAACCCCATTTCCATATCGTCGGGTAAACCACCAACATTATGGTGAGATTTAATCACATGTGCTTTACCTGTGGCTGAAGCAGCTGATTCGATTACATCAGGATAAATAGTGCCTTGTGCCAACCATTTAGCATCAACTAATTTTTTAGACTCTTCGTCAAATACTTCAACAAATACTCGGCCGATGATTTTACGTTTAGCTTCTGGCTCAGATTCTCCAGCCATGGCATCTAAAAATCTGGCTTCCGCTTCAATTTTACGGATATTCAGACCAAAATGATCGCCAAACATATCCATCACTTGCTGGCCTTCATTCAAACGTAACAAACCGTTATCAACAAAAACACAGGTCAAGTTTTTGCCAATTGCTCTGTGTAACAACATAGCGACGACAGACGAATCAACACCACCAGACAAGCCCAAAATAACTTGGTCATTGCCTATTTGTTTTTTCATTTTGGCAATGGCATCTTCAATAATAGCTGCCGGAGTCCATAATTTTTTACAACCACATACATCCAACACAAATTGCGACAAAATACGTTGACCTTGACGAGTGTGAGTGACTTCAGGATGGAATTGCACGCCGTAGAATTTCTTTTCATCATTAGCAAAAGCAGCAAAGGGACAACTGTCTGTTTTAGCAGTGGTTCTAAAACCAGCAGGGGCAGCACTCACTTTGTCGCCATGGCTCATCCACACATCTAATAATGCATT
The DNA here is from genome assembly GCF_009796765.1 of Paraglaciecola sp. L3A3. NCBI lineage: Bacteria > Pseudomonadati > Pseudomonadota > Gammaproteobacteria > Alteromonadales > Alteromonadaceae > Paraglaciecola > Paraglaciecola sp. L3A3. Next base: position 1,679,854 of record NZ_CP047023.1, on the reverse strand, counting down.
GCCATTTTCACTGACATGATCTTCTATATTAGCAAATAAGGCCATTTCACCTGTTACTTCAACTTGTGCATAACCAAACTCTTTTAGGTTAGAACTTTGTACCGCTCCGCCTAACTGCTCTGCCATGGTTTGCATACCATAACAAATACCTAAAACGGGCACGCCAGCATCAAACACATACTGTGGGGCTCTAGGTGAATCATCTGCATGCACAGATTCAGGGCCACCAGATAAGATAATCCCGTTAGGATTAAAGGCGCGGATCTGTTCTTCGCTGACATCCCAAGCCCATAATTCACAATACACTCCAATTTCTCTAATTCGACGTGCGATCAATTGGGTATATTGAGATCCAAAATCTAGGATCAAAATACGTTGGTCATGAATATCTATGCTCATCTGGTTACTCTTATAAATTTGGAAAATGGGCTTAGGTTGCAGAACCTAAGCCATAAAATGAAAATGACAGGCCAAACTACTAATAAAGTTAGCCTAATCGGTAATTAGGTGCTTCTTTAGTAATACTCACATCGTGTACGTGAGACTCACCCATACCTGCAGCTGTCACCTTAACAAATTGAGGTTTAGTACGAAGTTCTTCTATAGTAGCAGAACCTGTCAAGCCCATAGCAGAACGTAAACCGCCCATTTGTTGATGGATAATATTAGCTATAGGTCCTTTATAGGCCACACGTCCTTCAATACCTTCTGGCACTAATTTTTCAGCACTTTTACTATCTTGGAAATAACGGTCAGATGAACCATTACTTTGATCCATAGCACCTAGAGAACCCATACCACGGTAAGATTTATAATAACGACCTTGATACAATTCAACTTCGCCTGGTGCTTCTTCTGTACCTGCTAACATACTACCAACCATCACAGAACTTGCTCCTGCGACTAATGCTTTGGCTATATCACCAGAGAAACGAATTCCGCCATCAGCAATAACAGGAACCCCCGTACCTTCAAGTGCATCAACAGCATCTGAAATAGCCGTAATTTGCGGAACTCCACAACCTGTAACAATACGAGTAGTACAAATTGAACCAGGGCCGATACCTACTTTAACCGCATCAACACCAGCATCAGCTAAAGCTTTAGCCCCTTCACCTGTTGCCACATTACCCGCAATAAGCTGTACATCTGGATAATCCGCACGAACTTTTTTCACTCGATCAATCACACCTTGAGAATGACCATGAGAAGTATCAATAAGTAATACATCAACGCCAGCTTCAACTAGAGCCTTAATCCGTTCGTCTGTCCCTGCTCCAACACTAACAGCAGCACCGACTCGCAAACGACCTAATTCATCTTTACAAGCATTTGGTTTACTCTCAGCTTTTTGAAAATCTTTAACTGTGATCATGCCGGTTAATTTAAAGGCGTCATCTACTACTAAGATTTTTTCGATGCGATGTTCATGCATTAAAGTTAACACTTGATCAGAAGGCGCACCTTCTTTCACTGTAACTAGATCACTCTTCACCGTCATCACACTAGTAATAGGTTTTTCTAGGCTATTTTCAAAACGTAAATCACGTCCTGTCACTATACCTACAAGATTATTATCTTCGTCGACCACAGGAAAACCTGAAAATCCATGCTTCTTACTTAATGAATTAATCTCGCCTACTGTAGCACTAGGCAATACAGTGACAGGATCCTTCACCACACCACTTTCGTATTTTTTAACTATACGCACGTGTTCGGCCTGTTGTTCAGGGGTCATGTTTTTATGAATGAAACCAATTCCGCCTTCTTGCGCTAAAGCAATAGCTAAGCGCGCTTCGGATACAGTGTCCATAGCGGCTGATATAAGAGGGATATTTAGGTCGACTCCGCGGGTAAGTCTAGTTTTTAGACTTGCGGTATGAGGGAGGACAGTTGAGTGTCCTGGCACTAACAATACATCGTCAAACGTAAGGGCTTCTTTAGCGATCCTTAACATGCAATATCACCTATAAATGGGGGTTTTAATTGCGGCGCAATTCTAGAGGATTTGTTCATTTCAGTCTAGTTTTTATCTACTTTAACTCGCAGATTTTTACCTAGAAGCAAATAAAATCAGTTAAACTGGCAATAATTACATTTTATTCATCTATTGTTCTTCAATGTTTAACACTTTATCTCATTCAAAAAATATTCTTACCGTCAGCAAACTAAACAGCTTAGCTCGTTCAGTATTGGAAGCGGAAATTGGTCAAATATGGTTATCCGCTGAAATATCAAATTTTGTCGCGGCGGCATCAGGTCATTGGTATTTCACCTTGAAAGACAATCGTGCTCAAGTAAAAGCAGCCATGTTTAAGGGAGCCAATCGCCGAGTAATACAAAAGCCAAAAGAGGGTGACAAAGTATTAGTCAGGGCCAATATAGGTTTGTATGAACCCAGAGGTGACTATCAATTAATTGTTGAACACCTTGAACCTGAAGGTGAAGGGCAACTAAAAGCACAATTTGAAAAATTAAAACAACAACTGGCCTATGAAGGTTTGTTTGCCACCGAGCATAAACAAGCTATTCCAATACAAATTTTAAAAGTGGGGATAGTCACTTCAGCCACAGGTGCAGCACTACACGATATATTGACGGTATTAAAACGACGAAATCCAGCCATTCAAGTGGTTATTTACCCAACTCAAGTGCAAGGTGACGCAGCCCCAGCGCAAATATGTAATGCCATTAATATAGCCAATCAAAGAAATGAAGTAGAAATATTGATTGTTGGGCGAGGTGGTGGCTCGTTAGAAGACTTATGGTGTTTTAATGATGAAACAGTAGCCAGAACCATTTTCAATTCTCATTTACCCATAGTCAGTGCTGTTGGTCATGAAGTAGATATGAGCATTGCCGACTTTGTCGCCGATTTACGTGCCCCTACTCCATCAGCGGCGGCAGAGTTGATTAGCAAAGATCAGTCTGAGCTTATGACTAAAATAGCCACTTTAGAACATAAACTGGTTAAAGGTTATAAAGCCAATCAACAAACATTAATGCATCAACATCAAGTTTTAACCCAAGCTTTATTAAAAAATCATCCACAAAAACAATTGCAACAAAAGTATCAATACTTAGATCAACTGCAAGATAAACTCACATTTGTCTTTAAACGTAACTTTGAGCAAAACAAACAACAGCAACAGCACCTTGAAAGTCGTTTATTTCTTGCATCTCCTAATAAACGTTTGCAAACCCACCAGCAAACATTGCTTGAACTACAAGACAAGTTAAATAAAAACTGTCAGCAATTGTTATTGAAAAAACAACAACAGTTAGCAAATAATAGCCATTTATTAGATACGGTCAGCCCACTCGCCACCTTGTCGCGAGGCTACAACATCAGCTTTAAGCAAGGCGAAATTATAAAAAGCGTCAAACAAATAGATGTTGGTGATGACATTGTTAGTCGTTTTGTGGATGGTGAAATAAAAAGTACCGTTAGCCAGTCTAATGAACAATAGGATAGTGTTAACAACAAAATATAGGTAAACTACTCACATTCATATGTGATCAATATCTCATTATTAGCAGTCAATCAGCTTGGGTATAAATGAAAATTAATTTACTCACAATTTGTTTAATGTTTTGCATCTTGATTAATCAATCATTTGCATCTGTGCAAGTACTCTGTTCTGCAGAGCATACTGATGCAGAAGAAAAACATATGATGACTGAAGAGATGGATATGCAAGAAGATGATTGTATGAATATGGACTGCTGCGACACCCAAGACAGTGACACCTGTGTCTGTCTAGATACGGCTTGCGGTTCTGCAGCTATTATCAACCTGCTAGCTATAATCAATCAGCCTAGCAAATCGCCAGCTATCAATAGTTATCATCTATTACTCCCAGAAATTTACCCTCTAAATTTACGCAAACCTCCCATATTGGCATAACCCAATCTAGATCCGTCTAATTTTTAACCCTTGCAATTTTATCTGCAATATAGACCTAGGATCGATTGTCTTCAGTATCTTGCGTGAGTGTTTTAGCCAATAACTAATCTCGCAATGTGAATACTCATTTTATTTGATTGTCATAGGGCATCATTATGCACTTATTAGTTGACCGCAAAACTATATTTATCGACCGCTCAAAGCTCATAAGCTTGAGCTTATTTAGCCTGTTATTTTTATCTAATTCCAGTTGGGCAAATCTCACGTTACCCACAGCCATAAAGCTGGCCAAACAAGATGATGTTTGGCTAAAAGGCAGCGAATTAACCGAGCGAGCATTATTAGCCACAGGGGAAGCGTCTGACTCTTTACCGGATCCATCCATATCAGTAGATTTACTTAATTTACCAACCGATGGTTTCGACTTTTCCCAGGAACCGATGAGCCAATTTAAGCTTGCCATTAGCCAAAACTTTACCCGAGGTGCCAGTCGCCAGCTTAAACAAAAACAATATAATCAACTTGCCGCTCAACATCCTCTACTCAGAAAAAATAGACTCGCTGAACTCGAACTAACAGTTTCACAGTTATACTTAGATGCATTTGCTGCGCAACAGGCGATTAATCATATTGCTAAAGACCGCCCCTTGTTCGAACAATTGATCGAAACCATTAATGCCAGCTACACATCGACTCAAGGCAACAGTCAACAGCAAGATATTCTTCAAGCTAGAATAAAGTTAGCCTTAATAGATGACCACTCTCTGAAAATGCAGCAGCAACTTGATACCGCTTTAGCTCAATTAAGTCGTTGGTTACCTGAGTCGAACATTAAGCTTGCAGACAGCAAAGCATGGCCTGAAATAACCAAGTTCCCTAATCACTTAACAGATATTTTGGCCACACAACAAATACATCAATTAGCAGATCTACTCAGTCAACATCCTGCTGTTTTAGCCATACAACAACAAATAAAAGCCAAAGTCAGCGCGGTAGATTTAGCGAAACAAAAGTACCAGCCTTTATGGGGAGTAAGCGCAAGTTATGCTTATCGCGATGATGATCCATTTACTGGTAGCCGAGCTGATTTTTTCTCTGTGGGGATTAAAGTGGAGTTGCCACTGTTTTCTAATCAAAGGAATGATAATGAAGTCGCTGCAGCCAGCTACCAAGCCAGATCTATCGAAACCGAAAAACGATTACTGATCAAAAAAATGTTAGGCCAAGTGAACACTCTATACAAACAATCAATCAATTTAGAGCAAAGATATCAGGGGTATAAACAAAATATTATTCCCCAATTAGAAGCGCAACATAAAGCCGCCCTTGCTGCTTTTAGCCAAAATGATGGCCAGTTAGTAGAGGTTATTGAAGCCCAAATTAAGCAACATGATGCACACGTTGAGATGATAAACATTAGCAAACAAACACTAAAAACTCAGGCACATCTAGCCTATTTACTGGGACATGCCAGTTCACAAAACGACAGAGAGGTTAACTAATGAAAAATTATCAAAGTTTGATAATAGGTTTAATCACTGGCACGGTTTTGACCTACATAGTGGCCAAGCAATTTATCCCAGAGACAACCAAGCCTGACAGCAAAAATCAGGATAATGCTGCCGATGCTTCAGCCCCTTTATATTGGGTGGCGCCTATGGACAAAAACTACCGCCGAGATAAACCTGGGCTTTCACCTATGGGCATGGAATTGATACCTGTTTACCCTCAAAACAATAACACCAGTGCAGGCACGGTGAGCATTAGTCCATCGGTGGTGAATAATTTAGGCGTGCGCACGGCAAAAGTTAAGTTGGCTAGATTAGCATTAAATATAGATGCTGCAGGTTATCTACAATATAACCAAGACAAATTAGTTTTTATTAATCCTAGAGTGGAAGGTTGGGTAGAACAACTCCATGTTAAATACCAAGGCCAGGCAGTCACTAAAGGGCAAGCCCTATATACCTTGTATTCCCCTGTATTAGTTAATGCCCAACAAGATTATTTACTGGCGCTAAAAAGAAAAAATAACGACTTAATTAAGGCAGCAAAACAAAAGTTACTCACTCTACAAGTTTCTGAATCGACTATTCAGTCTTTAGAAACTGCCAAAAAACCACTCAACAAGATCACTTTTTATGCTCCTCAATCAGGAGTGATTGAGCAATTAAATATTAAACAAGGCGCTTTTATCCAACCGGGTAATCCCTTGATGACGATAGCTGATTTAACTGAAATATGGGTTGAAGTAGAAGTACATGAAAACCAAGCCTCATTTTTAAAAAATGAACTTGCTGCAAACATGACTCTTGCCGCATTCCCTGGTCAGCAATGGCAAGGAACAGTCGACTATATATATCCAAGTTTAAATCCTGTTAATAGAACAATCCGAGCTCGCTTACGTTTTGACAATTCTGAGCAACAACTAAAAGCCAATATGTTTGGCCAAGTGCAAATCAAAACGAAACAATCACAACCTAGCTTATTAGTGCCAAGACAAGCAGTAATCCGCACAGGTAAACAAAACAGAGTGGTACTAGTATTAACAGAAGATCAACAGCAACCCCAATTCAAATCAGTGGCCGTGACATTAGGCCAAGTCACCCATAAACAAGCACAAATTTTATCCGGCTTAACAGCAGAAGATCAGGTGGTGGTGTCTGGCCAGTTTTTATTGGATTCAGAAAGCAGCATTGACTCGGACTTTAAACGCATGTCGAAAATGGATGATATGAGTGAAATGGATAACATGAGTGATATGCAACATATGCCAAATATGCCAAATATGTCTATAGAGTCCAAAACGGATATGCCACCAGCGACAATACAATCAGCCAGTGTAATGGGCGTGATCAATAGTATAACAGCAGACATCCGCAGCATAAATATCAGTCGAGAAGCGATCGAAAAATGGGGTCGGCCCGCTGCCACTATGGATTTTCATCTAGACGACTCACTTGCTTTAGCCCCCTTATCTCAGGGCCAATCGATACATTTTACTTTCGAAATTCAGCAAGGTGAGTTTGTCATAGTGGCTTATCAAATTAGCGGCCAAGAGGAACAATAAATGATTTCACACATTATTCGTTGGTCTATCAACAACCGTTTTTTTGTATTATTGATAACTTGTATTGTGATTGGTGCAGGCTTGTTGTCATTAAAAAACACACCTGTAGATGCCATTCCTGATTTATCTGATGTACAGGTTATTATCAAAACCAGTTACCCGGGGCAATCACCCAAAGTAGTAGAAGACCAAGTAACCTATCCTTTAACAAGCGCCATGTTATCAGTACCTGGAGCTAAAACGGTTAGAGGTTTTTCATTTTTTGGCGACTCTTACGTCTACGTTATTTTTGAAGACAAAACCGATATGTACTGGGCCAGAAGCCGTGTTTTAGAGTATTTATCTCAAGTGTCGGCTAATTTACCCGCGGCCGCTAAACCGCAACTGGGTCCAGATGCCACTGGGGTTGGCTGGGTGTATTTATATGCCTTGGTTGACCGCACAGGCAAACACGACATTAGCCAATTACGTAGCCTGCAAGATTGGTTGTTAAAGTTTGAATTACAAACTGTAGCAGGCGTGTCAGAAGTGGCCTCTATTGGGGGGATGGTTAAACAATACCAAGTAGTAGTCGATCCCAATAAATTACGGGCTTACAACATTCCCTTGCAACATATACAAAGGGCAATTAAACAAGGCAATCAAGAAGTGGGCGCTTCGGTGATAGAAATGGCCGAAGCTGAATATATGGTCAATACCAATGGTTATATTGAAAATATTGCAGACTTAGCAGCTATTACTCTAGGGGCAAATAATCAAGGTACCCCTCTACTGTTAGCTGATGTAGCAGATATAACTTTAGGCCCACAAATGCGCAGAGGCATAGCTGAACTAAATGGTCAGGGAGAAGTGACTGGTGGCATAGTGGTCATGCGTTTTGCTGAAAATGCACGGCAAACCATAGAAGGAGTGAAAACCAAATTAGATGAGCTCAAAATGAGTTTACCTGATGGCGTAGAAATAGTGCCGGTTTACGATCGTTCAGAGCTAATCGACAATGCCGTGAATAATTTATGGTCAAAATTAGCTGAAGAGTTATTAATAGTCGGCCTGATCTGCGCAATATTTTTGTTTCATATCCGTTCATCATTGGTGGCTATTGTCAGCTTACCCTTGGGAATATTAGTGTCATTTATCATCATGTATTGGCAAGGTGTGAATGCCAATATCATGTCCTTAGGAGGCATAGCGATTGCCATAGGTGCTATGACAGATGGGGCTATTGTGATGATAGAAAATATGCATAAACATATGGAGAAAACCAAGTTAACCAACGAAAATCGTTGGCAAGTAGTGAGTAAAGCCGCTACCGAAGTAGGCCCAGCACTGTTTTTTAGTTTATTGATCATAACTGTCAGTTTTTTACCTGTTTTTATCCTTGAAGCCCAAGAAGGTAAAATGTTCGCTCCCCTCGCCTATACCAAGACCTATGCCATGGCCGCTTCAGCAGGTATTGCAGTAACCTTAGTGCCGGTACTGATGGGATTTTTTATTCGCGGAAAAATTGTCAGCGAACAAAAAAATCCCATTAATCGTTTACTTAAAGCTTTGTATTTACCAGCCCTACGCTTTGTTTTAAGTGTTCCAAAAACCACTCTACTGGTGGCAAGCATAATAGGTGTATTAGGTTTTTATCCTTTAACTAAAATTGGTACTGAATTTATGCCACCTTTAGATGAGGGAGATTTAATGTATATGCCTACTACCTACGCGGCTCTATCTGTAGGTAAAGCCAGAGAAATATTGCAACAAACCGATAAGCTCATTCGCACTGTACCTGAAGTTAAAACTGTATTTGGTAAAATAGGCCGTGCTGATACCGCCACAGATCCAGCGCCTTTGACTATGATTGAAACCTTTATTCAATTTAAGCCTGAAAGTGAATGGCGCGCAGGCATGACTAAAACCAAGATACGTGAAGAGTTAGATGGTTTATTACAGTTTCCCGGCTTATCCAATAGCTGGGTGATGCCAATCAAAACTCGTATCGATATGTTAGCCACAGGTATTAAAACCCCCATAGGTATTAAAATTGCGGGCAGCGATTTAGCTGTGATCCAACAAATAGGCCAAGAGATTGAGCGTATATTAAAAAACCTACCGGGTTCGGCCTCGGTTTATTCAGAGCGGGTCGCAGGTGGCCGTTATTTAAAAATAAACATCGACCGAGTTAAAGCAGCCAAATATGGGATGAACATGGCTGAAGTACAACAGATAATCAGCAGTGCTGTGGGTGGCAAAAACATCAGCCAGTCAGTGGAAGGTTTAGAACGATATCCAATTAATTTGCGTTATCCACAAAGTTACCGAGACTCACCAGAACAACTGGCTCTGTTGCCTATAGTGACAGCCAATGGTCAACATATCACTTTGGCAGATGTAGCCGATATACTGATTGAAGATGGTCCTCCTGCAATTAAAAGTGAAAATGCACGAATAAATGGTTGGACCTTCATAGACATTGAAAATATCGACGTAGGAAATTATGTTCAGCAGGCTAAATCATTACTCAAACAAGAACTAGACCTCCCTCAGGGTTATACCCTTAACTGGGCTGGCCAATATGAATATATGCAAAGGGCCAGTGAAAAAATGCAATATGTTTTACCCTTAACATTAGCCATTATTATGCTGCTGTTATATTTAAGCTTTCGCAGTTTTACCGAAGTGGCCATTATTATTTGTACCTTACCTTTTGCCATGATTGGCGGGATATATTTGTTATATATAGAGGGCTTTAATTTGTCGGTGGCGGTTGGGGTGGGCTTTATTGCTTTAGCAGGTGTGGCAGTAGAAATAGGCGTGATCATGTTGGTTTACTTAAATCAGGCATACCAAAGCTTAATTGACAGTCAGCAACAAAATACCAAGGCAATCACCCATGAACAACTTGCCAATAGTGTACTGTCAGGTGCTGGCGCCCGTATTCGCCCCGTCATTATGACAGTGGCCACTGTGATCATTGGATTATTGCCAGTTTTATATGGCAGCGGAACAGGATCTGAAATAATGAGTCGTATTGCCGCTCCTATGGTGGGAGGTATGGCAAGTGCTTTAATACTTTCACTATTTGTAGTGCCGGCCGTTTATTTTTTATGGCGAAAACAAACAATAAAAAGTCTACAGACAAATATGTAGAGTCACTAGGGGCACTTCAACTTTTCTCCATTCGTAATGAGAGGTGCCCTGGTATGAATACTTTAAAAATGTCTATAACATTGTAAAAAATAGCCAAAATTGAGGGTATTTATTAAAGTTACAAAACACAATTCACAAACTAATGATGAGCTTTCCTGCTATAAACAGAGTATGAGAAGGCTAACAATAAGCAAATTCCAGCAGGGATAAACAAGCCCTGAAATTGTAGCAAAGTAAATAAATATGCTCCGACTGTACCACCAGAAATAAACCCAGCTATGATTAACAAAAACAATAACGCTTTTCTTTTATCAAACTCTTCACCACGTAATTTTGCCCCTAACATAATACCAAGATCAGTAAATATTCCTGTGACATGTGTGGTACGAATAACAGCCCCACTAAAGGTAGTCACTAACGCATTTTGTAGACCACAAGCAGCTGAAGCAAAATAATGACCATGGGCAGAATCTTTAGATAAAAAGTAAACTGAAATAAACAAGAAAGCACCTTCTAGATATAGAAGGCCACTATAATTACGACCCAATTTTAACGAGCCACTTGATAAAAAGTAACCTGAAATCATAGAGCCGATTAAGAAACTAAAAAGGACTAAGGCTAAATGTAAAACATCGATAAAACTTGAGTTTAAAAATCCAGTTCCAACCAGTGTTGCAGTACCGGATAAATGTGAAATTGATTGATGTTTAAACCCCAATAAACCAATGGCATTAACTAAACCAGCAACCAGAGCCAGAATAAACGAACCGTATTCTACCCAACGGGGTAATTTCGAAATCACCTGAGTCCCTTAGTTATCTATTCAACCATTATAAAAAATTACCGTCTCCTAATTAAGGATTGACAGAAAATCCATTTAAAAAATTATTAATATCTGTTTTATATTGTGTTTCTAGATTGGTACCTGTGTAAGTCAGATATTGGGTCGACCCTGAAGAATTCGAAAAGTAATAACCAAGATATTTAAATTTAATGCTTTGGATAGTGCCGACAATTTCCATATAAATAACTTTATGACCATTTACCATTCGATACTCTTTTTTCACCACCTTAGCATCAGGAGCTGCACCTTTCGCGTTTTCAAAGGCAATTTCAGCTAAAGCCTCTATACCAATTTCAACTTGTTCAGATATAACCATGGCATATAAATCACCATCTTTTAATTGAAAGGTATATTCTGCATCGTCATGGCCATTTTCATTCTTTTTAAATTTCCATTTTTTAGGATCGATGGCAAAAGTAGAATTAGTTTTGGTACTTTTTAAGGTAAAAGTTGAGTTTATATGTTTACTAAAAGTATTGGAGTTAGTGGGTATTTCAACCAAATTCGTTGCTCTCCCCCCTTCATACACCCAAGTTCCATTATCACTCAATATCACCACTTCGCCTTCTTCAGTCATAGCTTTTTGGTTTGCCAAAACTTGAAGAGTAAAAAGGCATAAAATCAAGCTTAAATATAATTTCATAAAGTTCCCTTTTCTAAGAAACAACTATTCACCACGCATTTGTTTTTGTAAACCCGTCAAAAAATTGCGTAATATTTGATCTTTACACAAACGGTATTGACGATTTTCTGGTTTTCTAAATAATGCACTTAATTCATGTTTGCTAATCTTAAACCCACTGACTTCCATCGTTTCTAGAATAGCTTCTGCTTGCATATTAAAGGCAATTTTAAGTTTCATGAAAATAATATTGTTAGTTAGTCTTCGCTCTACAGGCGCTTCTACCCCTTCACGTTTACCACGTTTGAGATTAATTAGACCATTTAAAAATAATGACATTTGAATATCAGTAATTTCGACAAATGCAGGATCATCTTCTTTACGTAACCAAGAATGTAATTGTTCTGTGGTAGCTGGATAGTCTGCTTGGGCAAAAACGTCAAGCATCTTGGCATCGTTGAAATCCAAAATATAACGAACTCGTCTTAAAACGTCGTTACTGATCATATTGTTCCTTAGGGTGTTAACGGAAAAATCCGCTTATAATGAGGTAAGAGCCACCTAGTTTATAACGTTAAGGGCGAAAGCTCTAGGGGCTGTTAGATAAAACAGACAAGTAGCCTGACACGTCTTTAATTTAAGGACCTTCGAGAAAAATTCGTTCGGCACGCTCAACACGTCTAGGCTTACCTGTTATCACTAATACATCACCCACTTTTAAAATAGTATCTTTATTAGGAGTAGGCAGTTCTTTGTTGTCTCTTCGCAAACCTTTTAAAGAAATTTGCATACCAGAAAAATCTAGATTGGCTAAGGCTTTACCCACAGCATCTGCATTAGACGTTAAAATGACGGCATGCATAAATTCAAGTTTGTCTTTCTTAACATAATCCAATTCGGTCGTTTCTCCAGGGAAAAAACCATGCATGTTACCGTAATGACCTTTACGCTCTTTGCGCACACGTTTAATTATTCTTGACATAGGTACCCCTGAAAGCTGCATGACTTGGGTCACTAACATTAAACTGCCTTCTAAAATTTCAGGCACCACTTGTGTGGCACCAGAATCAAGTAACTCTTCCATTCGATAATCTTTACGGGTTCTTACCACGATAGGCAGAGCTGGATATAAACTAGAAACCAATTCAATCACACTTTTAGCTTTTTCATGTTGATCAAAGGTAATTAATACTAATTTAGCTCGCTCAATCCCGACCGCCCGTAAAATATCTTTCTGTTTAACATCTCCAAAAAATACCGGTTCGCCAGCACTTCGGCTTTCTTGCACCCTTACTGGATCTGCATCTACCACCATATATGGGATAGCTTCTGTTTTTAACAAACGACTGACAGACTGGCCCACCCGACCAAAACCAAAAATCAGCACATGGTCAGATACCTCTTCATCCGGTGCTGGTAAAGGTTCAAAATTATTTTCCTTAAGGCCATTATCTCGACTTATGAATTTGGCAAATAATGGACTTTTTTCCACTAACCAAGGTGTGATAGCCATACTCATCACTCCTATGGTTAAAAATAACGAGCCTTGTTGTGAAGTTAAAATATTATGATCAACCGCCAATGCGGCTAAAACAAAACTAAATTCGCCCATTTGACAAAGTTTTAACCCTGCTGCCCAAGAGTCTTTTTCATCTAATCGGAAAAACCAGGCAACTAAACGAATAATTAAAACTTTCAGAACTATGATGCAAAACAAGCCTAACAAAGCCCAGTGTATTTGCTCTGGTAGATTATGCACCTCTAGGCGCATACCGATTGTAATAAAAAACAAGCCCATTAAAATATCTCTGAACGGGCGAATATCTGCTTCTAATTGATGTTTGTATTGACTTTCACCTAGCATCATTCCCGCTAAGAAAGCCCCTAATGCCATGGATAAACCCAAGGAAAAAGCTAAACCGGCAGCCATCAGAGCAACCATAATTGTGGTTAATACAAAAAGTTCATCGGTACGAGTTCGGGCGACTTCACTAAACACCTTAGGTAATACCCATTTCCCCACTGCTAACAAAATGCCGATCACAAGTAGCCCTTTTAAAAAAGAAAAGGTTATAGCTAAAGCTAAACTTTGCTCTGAATCACTTGCTAATAAAGGAACCAAGATAAGTAAGGGTACAACGGCTAAGTCTTGTAGTAACAATATACTGACAGCAATCTGCGCTCTGGGGGTGTTTAAAATACCTAAATCACTAGTTTGTTTAATAACAATGGCGGTTGATGATAAAGCCACCATCCCACCAATCACTAATGCAGATTTATAATCAAATCCTAAGAATAATGACAGCAACATAAAAACTAAGGTGGTAATGAGCATTTGTCCTAACCCAACACCAAACACCAAATGACGCATTGCTAACATTTTTGGTAAAGAAAACTCTAATCCTAAAGAAAATAATAAAAATACAATACCCAGCTCGGCAAAGTTCTGCATATCTTCTGGATGTTCGAACAGAGCTAATAAATCAGGCCCAGCTAAAATCCCACAAAATAAATAAGCTAAAATAGGAGGTAAGTTAATACGTTTGAATAGCCATACAGCCATCACAGCCACAGACATTAAAATGAGAATATTACCTAGATTTCCATGCATATTGATTTACCGATCCTTTGTCAATTTTGAATTAATCCCATTCGGCACAATATTTGCTGAGTACTTAAAGAGATTCAATATTGTATAGCAATTCGTCATATTTTTGGCAGGAGAATAAAGTGGAACAGCTTAATCAGTTTTATCAAGAAACCATAAATAATAGCTTCTTCACCCATGAGCAATCTAATCAAGGCTTAAGCCAATTGGAGCTCAATCAATTCATCCAAAAATTACTGACCACTATAGATATAACAGAACTAGCTGATCTCTTTTATCAGCAATTAAAATCTACCCTACAACTGTCTGGGTTAAAAATCCAGTATCAGAATAATTTGATTGAACTGGGTATAGAACTTAATAATGACTACTCAAAAACACTGAATTGTATGAATTCTAATTCCATCCTAGCCTCGATAAAATATAGCTTTGCTGAGCCTATGTCGCTAAAAGGTTGGCAATCGTTACAACAAATGCATATTCATTTTTCATTTCCTTTTAAAAATGCCTTGACTCATCAAAAAATAAAACAGTTTGCAATGAAAGATTTTTTAACATCTTTAGGTAATAGAGCAAGTTACGAAGAATCTATAGTACGTATTGTCAGCCAATCAAAAAGATATAATCACTCTTTTGGTTTACTGATGCTTGATATGGACAATTTTAAACAAGTGAATGATACACACGGTCATCAAATCGGTGACAAGGTGCTAGTCGCTTGCGCTAAAACTATTCTTCACCACCTTCGGGATTCTGATTTTGCCTTTCGCTTTGGTGGTGATGAGTTTTGTTGTTTGTTGCCAGAAGCTGATAGTCAAACCAATAGCCTGATAGCTGAACGGATTCGTGTAGCAATTGAAGTAGAGCCTCTATTAAAAGCTCATAATATTTCTTGTAGTATCGGCGCAGCCACTTTTCAAAAAAATGATAATCAAATCACCATATTTTCCAGAGCAGATGAAGCTTTATATCAAGCCAAAAATACTGGTAAAAACTGTATTAAAGCTGCCTAGGTAAGGTTTTGCAGCGGTAAACTAGTACCGGCAAAATTTTGCCGATACTATTGATAGCAATAATCTCATTCTTTTTAATTAACGTAATAGATGTAAAAAATGTTGGTGTTTCTGGTATTGGTCAATAATGTCATTAATCACAGCTTGCTTTGACCACCCCATGATGTCGTAATCTTGGCCACCCTCAGCTAAATGCACCTCAGCTCGATAATAACTATGTTCATCACTATCACCTGCTGATTCTTCATTGTCTGGAGAAAAGCTTGGTTGCTGATATTTAACGCACTTTACAGCAAAAATAAACGAATGTTCAGTGCCGTGTTGTACACATAAGCTTACCTTTCTGGCAGAACTAATAATTTCTGAATCCACTTGATTGTTGGCCAATTCAGCTTTTACATTCTCCATTGCCTGATGCACTGTAGTATCAAGAAATTTTTGCACTGTGCTTCCATTAGGAAATCTAATAATAGTCGACAATCTTTCCTTCCAGCCGCCATCCGCATCAGTTGGATATGGCATTAAGCTCATAGCTAAACTAGCTTTTTTATGAGTCTCGACTCTTAAAGCTTTGATGAGTCCTACCATTGCCAATAATAGAATGATGGCGAATGGCAATGCAGATGCAATAGTCATGGTCTGCAGTGCATTTAAGCCACCTGCCGTTAATAATATTGCGGATACCAAGCCAACTGCCACAGCCCAATAAATTCGTTGCCATACTGGAGTGTTATTTTTACCATGAGAACACAACATGTCCACCACCATAGCACCTGAGTCACACGAGGTCACAAAGAACACTACAACCATTAAGGTGGCAATACCGTTAAGTAATTGCTGAAAAGGAAAGTTCTCTAAAAACACAAATAACGCGACTGGAGCGTTACTGCTTACCATCTCACCAAGTTTATCAACTCCTTGAGTATAAATAAGATCAATAGCAGAATTACCAAAAACCGTCATCCAGAATAGAGTAAAAGCGGTAGGTAATACCAACACCCCAATAACAAACTCTCTAATAGTTCGCCCACGTGAAATACGGGCGATAAATAGCCCAACAAAAGGAGCCCAAGCTATCCACCATCCCCAATAAAAAATAGTCCAACCACCAATCCAATCGGTTTTATCATAGGCAAACAAGTTAAACGTGTTACGTACAATGTCTGACAAGTATGCGCCAGTATTTTGCACATAAGCGGTTAATAGAAATACCGTGGGCCCTAAAATGAGAATAAATAACAACAAGGCGATAGCTAAAATCATATTTAGCTCTGACAATCTGCGTATACCTTTGTCAAGCCCAGTAGCCACTGAAACAATGGCAATAGCAATAATACCAACCATTAAATAAATCTGAACGGTTATAGATTCATCAAACTCAAACAAATAATTAAGACCAGAGTTTATTTGTGCAGCGCCTAAACCTAAAGACGTAGCAATACCAAAAATAGTACTAACAACCGCAAAGATATCGACAACATGACCAGGCCAACCGTAAATTCTATCGCCAATAATGGGATACAAAGCTGAGCGCAAGGTAAGTGGTAAATCTAATCGAAAACTAAAGTAAGCTAAAACTAACCCAACAATTGCATATATAGCCCAAGCATGTAACCCCCAATGGAAAAAGGTCATTTTCATTGCTTCTCTTACGGCTTCAGTTGTACCTGGTGTTGCAGTGGGTGGTGACAAAAAATGCATCACAGGCTCTGCCACCCCAAAAAACATCAGGCCTATTCCCATGCCAGCGGCAAATAGCATTGATAACCAAGTAGGTAATGAAAACTCAGGTTTACAGTGGTCTGGTCCTAAGCGGATCTCACCAAACTTTGAAAATCCTACATACAATATTGTTGTTAGAATAACGGCTACCGAAATCACGTAAAACCAACTGCCATTATCAATAATGGCTTTTTGTAAGTCAGTAAAAAATACATCAGCAACATCAGGTGTAACTAAAGCGAATGAAACAAGCAATAAAATAATGAGAGAAGAAAGGTAAAAAACAGGGCGATTTAGATGTTGGTCAAAACGATTCATAAAGACAGAGCTAATCTACTTAGGGGCGTATTTAAAGATAATATAACCCAAAATGTAAATTTTTGATACAGACAGAAAACAGCACACTACTAAAGTATAGAATTTCGCATCTAAAAGGAATAAGTTAAGAAATCAATAGCTTATTCGGCTATACTATTAACGCCAAACAATAATTGTACTGAATTTAAAACTGTACGCATTGGGGCTATTTAAAAACGTCTCCCCTCGGCATTGCATGCAGACGCCCAAAAGGCTCTCATCATATGAAGAAAACTAAAATTAGCTGTGCCATAGTCACAGCCTTAGCATTCACACCTGCTATAGCACAAACTAAACCAGCCAAAGCACAAATCGAAACTATAGAAGTCACAGCAACTAAAAGAAGCGAGTCGATACAAGATGTACCTGTATCAGTTTCTGCATTAAATGGCCAAGCCCTTGAAAATCTGGGCGTTGAAAGTTTCAGTGACTATGTAGAATT
This sequence comes from Paraglaciecola sp. L3A3, assembly GCF_009796765.1. NCBI lineage: Bacteria > Pseudomonadati > Pseudomonadota > Gammaproteobacteria > Alteromonadales > Alteromonadaceae > Paraglaciecola > Paraglaciecola sp. L3A3. The sequence continues at coordinate 1,662,131 of NZ_CP047023.1, read as the reverse complement.
TCTACCAAACGTTGTATTCCAAGGCACTGGCCCTGGCCAAAATGAAATTTACATTCGTGGTGCCGCTACCACTCAAACCAACATATCTGTGTCCTCGGTTCAAGCTTTACAGCCCTCTGTTGCCTTCTACTTAGACGAGCAACCCGTTTCTATGCAAGGCCGAAACTTAGATGTTTACGCCGCCGACATGGAACGAGTAGAGGTATTACCTGGCCCACAAGGCACATTATTCGGTGCAAGCTCGCAGTCTGGTACGGTGCGAATGATCAGCAAAAAACCTGATCACTCAGGGTTTTCAGCTGGCATGGATGTGAATATAGGTACAACTAAAGGCGGCGAAATGAGTAATGCCGTTGAAACCTATTTCAACATAACCCCAACCGATAGCCTAGCATTACGCGTAGTAGCCTACAATGACAAGCAAGGTGGTTGGATCGATAACATTCTCAATAAACCTGGCGAAGGTGGCTACATAGGTAGCGCAGTTGTGATTGACAGAATATCTGGGGGCGTACTCAGCGACCCAGAAAATACACCTGTCGAATCACCAACCAATGGCCGTTTAGTTGAAGATGATACTAACGATGCAGTTTACGCTGGAGTTAGATTTGGTTTATCGTATTTGATCAATAACGACTGGTCGTTTTTGCTACAACACACTGCCCAATCGTTAGAGACAGAAGGTGTATTTTCCTACGATCCTAACCTTGAAGGTGAAACCTCGGTTAACCGTTTTATTCCTGAAGACAATGATGATGAGTTCGGACTCACCACTTGGACTCTAGAAGGCCGTTTAGACAAACTTGAAGTCGTTTACACTGGTGGTTATCTAAATCGTGAAATCAGCTCGACGATTGATTATACAGGTTATACCAATGGCGGTTTGTTCTCAGCCTACTACGTATGTAGCTATGGTAGTTTTAATGATGGCAACGTTGCGCCAGAAGATGAAGCCTGCCTAGATCCCACCAAATACTACAAAGAGCAAACAGACACGTCTCGTATAACTCACGAACTTAGATTTAATACCGATGCTGACAATGTATGGCGTTTAACTGCCGGTATTTTCTATGATGACCAAGACCTTGAAACAGTTGGCCAATTCAATATTGCCAATACAGAATTAAGTGCTTTTAATGATTTAGGTAAATTTCTACCTGGCTCTGAAGGCATTAACTCTGACGGTGGACCATTCGAGCCAGGCATCAGTTTTGTCAATGATGTGACCCACACAATCGAACAAATTGCAGTATTTGGTCAGGTCGAATACGATATTACCGACAAATTAACCGCGACTTTTGGTGCTCGTTGGTATCAAATTGATGACACCTTTAAAGGTTCAACAACCAGTACCGATGTTAGCCGCAGGATCCGCGCTTTTGGTAGTCAAGATCCTGCAGAATTAGACTTAGCAACTAGTGGTGATGCCCCTGGGGTGCTTCAAGCTGCTATTGAAAGTGGCCAGTTGGACGTAAGCTTATTAGACGATAGCGGCACATTAACAGTTGATGATACTATCTTCAAAGCCTCGTTAGATTACAAACTGAATGACGATATTTTGTTATTTACCACTTACTCAGAAGGATTTAGACCTCCGGTTACCAACCGCCAAGGTGGTGATCTTGCGAGTAATCAAAGTGGTGCATTTAACGGATTCAGAATCCCGGTTTATTCAACTACCGATAGCTTAGATAATTTTGAATTAGGCATGAAAGGTGACTTTTTAGATGGTATTTTAAGAATAAATGCCACGGCTTTTTATTCTGAAATTACCGACCTACAAACATCTCGTTATGACCCAACCAACATCAGCTTTTTAGTATTTACTGATAATGTCGGTGATGCCGAAATTAAAGGATTAGATGCAGATATTACTTGGTTAGCAACAGATAACTTAGTGATCAACGCGGCCTTTAGTTTACTAGATACAGAACTAACTCGTGTCAACGATGAACTAGCGGGAATAGCACCGGGCGTTGGCGCACAATTGCCATACTCAGCTGAATTCTCTGGTAACCTGCGAGCTAGATATTACTTCGAACTTGACGACGGTTATGAAGGTTATGTAAATGGTTCTATTAGCTACACGGGTGATCGTTTAGCCGGAATGGCCATGGACGCCTACGTCACCGAAGACGCGACTCAATTAATCTATGGTACTGGCTCTGGCTTGCCTATCCAAAATGAAGCAGCTACTTATGACGGCACCTCATTCACAGACTCGAATGGCGATGTATTTCAAGGTGGGCGTTACATTCAAGAAAGCTATGCAATTGCTAATGTCTCTGTTGGGATCACCAAAGACGATTGGAAAGCCGAGCTATATATAGATAACCTTACTGACGAAAGTGCGGTGTTGTATATTGATACACAGCAGTTTACACCAAAGGTTGTGACTAACCGTCCTCGTACAATGGGCTTGAGATTATCTTACGATTTCTATTGAGATAAGCAACAAACTGCTTAAATCATCCTTGATAAATAAGTAGTATTAAGAAGGCAAGCTAAACGCTTGCCTTTCTTTTTTGTTCCAATAAAAATAACTCAGAGCTAGGCTCTGCTTTAACTAGAAAACCGCTCACTGGGAGATAACTGTTGCAAAATACCGTTAAAGAACAAGATATCAAAATGAAAGATATAAAATATGCACTGCAATCTGGTAATACAGATAAAGCTATCTCCCTTTGCCAGCAAGCCTTAGAAAGTTTAATAAACGACGAACAACAAATAGAAATACTGTATATGCTGGCAGTCGCACAACGCGTAAAAGGGGCAATATCAGAAGCGAGTAAAACTGTTGATAAATTAATACCTTTAGCACCAGAAAATGCGCGAGCCCACCAAGAACGAGCATATTTATATTTGCAAGTAGAAGATAAAATTAACGCAACCAAAGCTTTTGTTAAAGCAAGTAAGTTAAACCCTGCGTTGTTGTCTAGCTGGCAACAGCTGATTCATTTATTTACGGAAGTAGGACAAACAGCAGGGCAAAATAATGCCATTAAACAAGTCCAATACTTATCGAGTTTGCCTAACGAAATTCGTGGTGCGCGAGACTTAATGTATGAAGGAAAATTAGCACTAGCAGATACGGTTTGCCGACGCTTTTTGCAAAGTCATAAACATCACGCAGAAGCCATGCTGCTGCTGGCAGAAATAGGTATCCAGCTCAAGCTCTACCATGAAGCCGAGTTTTTATTAGAAAGTTGTGTTGAAATTCATCCAACATTTACCACCGCCAGAGCTGAATTTGTAAATTTACTATCTAAGTTAGGAAAGTTTAGTCAGGCCAAACAACAGGCTGAAATTCTATTAGGTAAACATGCTGACAGCCATCCATTCTTAGCAGCTAAAGCCAGTGCCATGGTGGGGATTGGTGAAATAGAAGACGCTATTAAAATTTATCAATATATCCTCAATGCTCGAAACGATTTGCCTGGTATTCAATTACTACTCGGCCATGCATATAAAGCTAACGGCGATATCAAACAAGCAATAGCAGCTTATCAACAAGCCTACAAAATTCGGCCTAGCTTTGGCGATGCATATTGGAGTTTAGCCAACACTAAAACCTATCAATTTTCAGAGCAAGAACTTGAACTAATGCAAGATCAATTAAGTAAGATTGAGCTCGACCATGATGACAAAGTTCACATACAATTTGCGTTGGCAAAAACCTATGAAGATAACAAACAATTTGAAAAAGCGTTTAGTTTTTATCAATATGGGAATAGCGCTAAAAACCAGCGCATTCATTACTCTCAAGGTAAACTTAGCGAACAAATTTCTGCGCAAAAGTCAGTATTCAACCTGAATTTTTTTAGTACGCATGAAAATTTAGGGAATCCCGATCCGGCACCTATTTTTATTGTTGGTTTACCCAGAGCCGGCTCAACACTTTTAGAACAAATACTTGCCTCTCACTCTATGGTAGACGGCACTATGGAATTACATAATATCTTAGGCCTAGCTGCTAGGTTAAGCAGTAACAAAAGCGGTTACCCTAAGGTAGTTAATGATATAGACCATGACTACTTTGCTCGTTTCGGCAAACAATTTATTGAAGAAACGCAAACCTATCGCCAAGGCGCGCCATTTTTCATAGACAAAATGCCAAACAACTTTATGCATATAGGTTTGATTAAAGCTATTTTACCTAACGCCAAAATTATAGATGCCAGACGAGAACCTATTGCCTGTTGTTTTAGTGGCTACAAACAACTCTTCGCTGAGGGACAGGAGTTTTCTTATAACTTAGACAACCTAGCCCACTACTACCAGTCTTATCAAAGTCTAATGGACCACTGGGACAGCGTATTGCCAGGTTTTGTATTACGAGTCCAACATGAAGATGTGATTGAAGACCTAGAAACACAAGTCAGGCGTTTATTGGATTTTTGTCAGCTACCTTTTGAAACAAGCTGCTTGCAGTTTTATAAAACTAAACGCGCCATCAAAACACCTAGTTCAGAACAAGTTCGTCAACCCATTAATGCTAATGCCAGAGAACAATGGAAAAACTTTGAGTCATTTCTAACCCCGTTAACTAAGGTGTTTGATCCTAGCTAAGATGCAAAGTTTTGTAGAGTAATTTAATACCGAGTTTCAGACATAAAAAAAGACGCCTAAGCGTCTTTTTTCGGAAAACATCGATTAACGACGTAAACCTAAACGTTTGATCAAGTCTTGATAACGCTCAACATTTTTACCTTTAAGGTAATCAAGTAACTTACGACGTTGGCTAACCATGCGAAGAAGTCCACGACGTGAGTGGTGATCTTTCTTATGATCTGCAAAGTGACCTTGTAACTTATTGATGTTGCTTGTCAACAATGCAACTTGAACTTCAGGAGAACCAGTGTCTCCTTCTTTAACGCCATATTCAGCTAAAATTGCTGCTGTTTCTTGTGTACTTAGTGACATATATGTCTCCAATAAAATAAGAGGTTAAACACAAACTTGCCGATCACTAATTCAGCAAGTCAAAAAGAGCGCGTATTATAGCGACGAGCTAAACAATAGCAAGCACTAGTCGCTATATATTATCCAACTAAGGCAAGTAATATACCGGCAGCAACAGCTGAACCTAACACTCCAGCTACATTAGGTCCCATAGCATGCATTAACAAAAAGTTATGGTGATTAGATTCTAATCCCACTTTATTCACTACCCTAGCAGCCATTGGAACCGCAGACACACCAGCTGCACCTATAAGTGGGTTAATTGGTTGCTTACTAAACTTACTCATTAACTTAGCCATTAAGATACCTGCTGCGGTTCCTATTGAAAACGCAATGGCGCCTAATGCTAAAATTCCTAACGTTTCGACTGTAAGGAACTTTTCTGCCGATAATTTTGAACCTACAGCTAATCCTAAAAATATAGTCACTACGTTAATTAATTCGTTTTGAGCACTATTACTTAATCTATCAACTACACCGGATTCTTTCATCAAGTTACCTAAACAAAACATACCGACTAATGGCGTGGCTGATGGCAAAAATAAAATAGTCAGTAATAGCACGGCTAACGGAAAGATAATTTTTTCACGTTTTGATACTACTCTTAACTGAGGCATCTCGATTTTTCTGTCTTCTTCACTGGTCAATAAACGCATGATTGGCGGTTGAATAAGCGGCACTAATGCCATATAAGAGTATGCCGCAACAGCAATCGCTCCCAATAAATCAGGCGCTAACTTTGAGGCTAAGAAAATAGCCGTAGGACCATCAGCCCCACCAATAATGGCAATAGCAGCGGCATCTTTTAAAGTAAATTCAAAACCAGGCACTAGGTTTAGAGCAATAGCCCCAAATAAAGTAGCAAATATCCCCGCTTGTGCAGCTGCACCTAATAGCAACATTCTAGGGTTAGCGATAAGCGCACTAAAATCAGTCATTGCCCCCACGCCCATAAAGATAAGCAAAGGGAAAACCCCAGTATCTATACCGATATGATAGATATAATAAAGTAATCCACCCGCTTCACTGAAACCAGCTAAGGGTATGTTCGTTAAGATCGCACCAAAACCAATAGGTAACAAAAGCAGGGGTTCAAATTTCTTAACTATGGCTAAGAACAGTAACAAAGCCCCTACTGACATCATTATCACTTGCCCTAGCTCAAAATGGGCCAGAGCAGTGCTTTGCCACAAAATTTCTAACTTTTCCATTACCTAATAACCTTAACCTATTGTTAGTAGAGATTGCCCAGTTTGCACTGAGTCCCCTTCTTTAGTTTGAATACTAGATATCACACCAGATGCAGGCGCCCTAACTTCTGTTTCCATTTTCATGGCTTCCATAATGATAATCACATCACCAGAATTAACAGTATCACCTTCTTTCACTAACACTTTAAATATATTACCCGCTAAAGGAGAGCTTAATACCTGTCCACCAGTACTCGCTTTCGCAACAGGTGCTTTCGAAGTTGCGGCAGGTTGCACACTAGTAAGTGCACCACTTTCAGCAACTTCGACATCGAACACTTGGCCATCCACTCTTACTGAATAAGCTGCAGCAGTTGATGTTTTAGCGTGCTCTGAAGTATTTTGACTGGCAACTACAGCCTGTTCTGTCGGAGCAGGTTCAAATTCTTCGGGATTATTTCTATTTTTAAGAAACTTAAGCCCAATTTGTGGAAACAGAGCATAAGTTAAGACATCATCAACCACGTTTTCTGAAATTTCGAAAGAATCTTCTTTGGCAAGTTCGGTTAATTCAGTCGTTAATGATTCTAATTCATCATCAATCAAGTCAGCAGGACGACATGTAATCGCTTCAGCACCATCCAGAACACGTTTTTGCAGTTCTGCATTAACAGGCGCTGCCGTTGCACCGTATTCACCTTTAAGCACACCTGCAGTTTCTTTACTGATGCTCTTATAACGTTCACCTGTTATGACGTTAATTACAGACTGAGTACCTACAATTTGTGAGGTTGGAGTAACTAACGGAATAAAACCAAGATCTTCACGTACTCTAGGAATTTCTTTTAGCACTTCATCCATCTTATCACCAGCCCCTTGTTCTTTGAGCTGGCTTTCCATATTAGTCAACATACCACCCGGTACTTGAGCAATTAAGATTCGGGCATCGACACCCTTAAGGCTACCTTCAAATTGTGCATACTTTTTACGTACGTCACGGAAATAAGTGGCAATTTCAGCTAATTTTGGTAACTCAAGTCCCGTATCTCTCTCTGTACCTTCAACAATAGAGACTATCGTTTCTGTGGCACTGTGACCGTAGGTCATACTCATCGAAGAAATAGAGGTATCTAAAATATCAATACCGGCATCAATGGCTTTTTGGTAAGTCGCAGTGCTCAATCCAGTCGTCGCATGACAATGCATAGCAATAGGTACTTCAATTGTTTCTTTTAAACGAGAAACCATCTCCTCACAAACGTAAGGTTTAAGTAACCCTGCCATATCTTTAATACAGATAGAATGTACACCCATATCTTGCAATCGATTGGCCATATCTAGCCATGTCTGCAAATTATGCACAGGAGAAACCGTATAAGACATAGTACCTTGCGCATGTGCACCTTGTTTAATCGCGGCTTTCACGGCTGTTTGCAAGTTACGCAAATCATTCATGGCGTCAAAAATTCTAAAAACGTCGACACCATTTGTGTGAGCACGCTCAACAAATTTTTCAACTACGTCATCTGCGTAATGTCTATAACCTAAAAGGTTTTGACCACGTAACAACATTTGTTGTTTAGTTTTTGGCATAGCCTTTTTAAGCTGCCTGATTCTATCCCAAGGATCTTCACCTAGATATCGGATACAAGCGTCAAATGTTGCGCCGCCCCATGTTTCAAGTGACCAATAACCTACTTCATCTAATTTGCTGGCAATAGGCAACATGTCTTCAAGACGCATTCTAGTGGCTAAAATAGACTGGTGAGCGTCACGCAATACAACGTCTGTAATCGCTAAAGGTTTACGCATAGGGATACTTCCTTAAATATTTAAAACTAGTGAGTACGTCTGTATTGACGAATAGCTGTAGTGATCGCTGCTACAACTTTTGGAGATACATTCTGACTGTTGGTTGAACTAGCCTGACTGAAAGATTGAGAATTGGCTGCATTGTTTGTCGATTCTTCTGGGAATAATCGATTAAGCCATGCGATTAGATTGACGGCACCAATCAACATAGCCAAAAATAAAAAAACAACACCCATACCTACTAATAATAAATTAGCAGCTTCTACTAGAGCATGTGCGACATCTGCTGGCATAAAGCGAAACCTCAATAATAAATATTTTGTGACAAGATAAGTACCATGCAGCCCCATAAAACACAACAAATCAGCAAGAGGAAAAGAGCATAAAAAATAATAAAAAACTCAATTATTTCGCTATTTACCCATTTGAACCAGTTAACTTTGCTTGTTTGCAATGAGGGATACTAGATGCCATCAAATAAATTAGATTACTCAAAAAAATATAATTGAATGATCCAATTACAAAAAAGCCCCACAATATTGTGAGGCTTTTAATATGGTGCGCGTGGAAGGATTCGAACCTCCGACCACCTGGTTCGTAGCCAGGTACTCTATCCAGCTGAGCTACACGCGCAGAGAACAAAATTTTAGATAAATATACATATTCATCTAAACAAAAAGTGGTGCGCGTGGAAGGATTCGAACCTCCGACCACCTGGTTCGTAGCCAGGTACTCTATCCAGCTGAGCTACACGCGCACAATACAATTTTCATAAATATAAATTTATGGCGGAAAGGGAGGGATTCGAACCCTCGGTACGAATAAACGTACGGTTCCTTAGCAGGGAACTGGTTTCAGCCACTCACCCACCTTTCCGTTCAACTACCACACATTTAGAATAACTTTATAGAAATAATAAATCATTCTATAAATCACATAACAAGCTTACAAAACCTCAGCAACTTCATCAATGAAGTGTCTTTAGCAAGTTGACCTGCTCTCCTAAATGTGGAGCCGAAGTTTACCGATACTCAGCACTAAGTCAAACATTATTTACGAACTATTTGTTTGTTTGCTGAGATTTTATACAACTTCGAGTTAACTGCTTAATTTTTGTGATATTTGGTCAATTAAACACCGACTATTTCATCAAAAATTTTATTTAAAAACTTCCGTACTCAAATGACTAATCAAAAAAAAATTATAAAAAAAGCTGACAGTAGTCAGCTTTTTTCTTCAAGTTCACAACCTACTATTCTACTTCTTCACCAGAATTTTGATCTGAAGTAGCTGTTTGGGCATTTTTCTCAGCTTGAATACGCATATAAATTTCTTCACGATGAACAGATACTTCCTTGGGTGCATTAACACCAATTCTTACCTGATTACCTTTTACCCCTAATACTGTCACAGTGACGTCATCACCGACCATTAGAGTTTCTCCAACACGACGAGTTAAAATTAGCATTCTATTGCTCCTTTATCCGTTAATTAACATACATATCCATGTTTAAAGTTAGTACAAATATCCAACATAGTCAGAAATATGTCCTTACGGTTTTATCCCTACTTCTGCTGTCACTACAAAAGTAACCGAAAAATTCTTTTTTTTACAATTTATCTTGTAACCATTCTTTAACTGAAGCCAATGCAGGAACTAACTTAGATGGTTCTGTACCGCCGGCTTGAGCCATATCAGGTCGTCCCCCACCCTTACCTCCAACTTGTTGCGCTACAAAGTTCACCAGTTCTCCGGCTTTGACTTTCGACACTAAATCTTTTGTAACACCAGCAATTAAACTGACTTTATTTTCTTCACTGACACCAAGTACGATAATGGCGCTAGATAATTGATTTTTAAAGTCATCAACCATAGCTCTAAGCGACTTAGCTTCAACACCCTGTAATTGAGTAGACAGTACTTTGATACCATTAATTTCAATTACTTGAGATAAAACATCGGCGCCAGCGTTAGCGGCTAATTGTTGCTTAAGTTTGTCTAATTCTTTTTCAGTATGCTTATTACGTTCTATCATTTGCTGTATACGAGTAGTTAACCCATCTGGATCAGTTTTTAATAATCCAGCAAGTCGAGCAACTTGTTGTTCCTGTGCCTGCACTAGTTCTAATGCTTTTTCACCAGAAACAGCTTCAACTCTTCGTATACCTGCGGCAATACCACTTTCGGAAACTATTTTAAAGAACCCTATATCTCCAGTACTTTTGACGTGTGTACCGCCACATAGTTCCATAGAAAAATCACCCATCGAAACTACACGTACATCTTCTTCGTATTTTTCACCGAATAAAGCCATTGCTCCAGCAGACTTAGCTTCATCCAAATTCATCAATTTAGTTTGTAATTGGGTATTTTTACGAATTTGCCCATTAACTAGTTTTTCAACACTTTGTAACTCTTCACTAGTCAGGGCTTCAAAATGAGAAAAATCAAACCTAAGTCTTTCTTCCGTTACCAAAGAGCCTTTTTGATTAACATGCTCACCTAATACTTGTTTTAAGGCGGCATGCATCAAGTGAGTGGCACTATGGTTAATTTTAATCGCTTCTCGGCGCTCAATATCAAGTTCAACTTTCACTACATCAGCTAATTTAAATTCCCCATTAGCCACGCCTTTATGTGCAATTGCATTACCAAGTTTTACGGTATCTTTGACTCTAAATTGACCATTCGTTGTGGTCAAAACACCGGTATCGCCTACCTGTCCGCCAGATTCAGCATAAAAGGCACTTTGCTGCAAAATAACGATACCTTCATTACCATCAACAAGCTTATCGACAGCTTGTCCTGCATGAAATAATTCAATAATTTTTGAGCTGTTAGCCACTTGATCATAACCGACAAATTCGGATGAACAATTAGACTTTAGTTGGTCATTATAATCTGTATCGAATTGACTAGCTTGCTGAGCTCTTTTGCGTTGTTCCGCCATCGATGCTTGGAAGCCCGCTTCATCTATAGTTAAGTTTTTTTCTCTAGCCACATCATTAGTTAAATCGGCAGGAAAACCATAAGTATCGTAGAGTTTAAATACTAACTCGCCAGGGATAACGTCAGAGTCTAATTCAGAAATAGCCTCATTTAAGATATTCATTCCTCGTTCTAATGTTCGAGAAAATTGTTCTTCTTCAGTCTTTAGTACTTTTTCTATCAGCTCACGATTTTCTTTTAATTCTGGATAGGCTTCCCCCATCTGGCTCTCTAGAGCTGCAACTAAACGATAGAAAAACACATCACTGGCACCTAATTTATTACCATGCCTTACCGCACGACGAATAATACGTCTCAAAACATAGCCGCGGCCTTCATTTGAAGGCAGCACACCATCGGCAATCAAAAAGCTACAAGAACGAATGTGATCAGCAATCACTCGTAATGATTTATCTTCTCGATCTGTTGCTCCTACCACTTCAGCCGTGGCAGCAATTAAATTTTGAAAGATATCAATTTCATAGTTGCTATGCACATTTTGTAAGATGGCAGAAATACGCTCTAAGCCCATCCCCGTATCAATTGAAGGTTTTGGCAAGGGCTGCATAGTACCGTCGCTCTGACGATTAAACTGCATGAAAACCAAATTCCATATCTCAATAAATCGATCGCCGTCTTCTTCTGGGGTACCTGGAGGACCTCCCCAAATATGCTCACCATGATCATAAAAAATTTCTGAACAAGGCCCACATGGACCTGTATCCCCCATTGACCAGAAGTTATCAGAGGTACTAATGCGAATAATTTTATCTTCAGCAATACCAATTTTATTTGCCCAAATATCAAAGGCTTCATCATCTTCATGGTAAATAGTGACTAATAACTTTTCTTTAGGCAGTTTCAATTCTTTGGTTAAAAAATCCCAGGCAAATTGAATCGCGTCAGTTTTGAAGTAATCGCCGAAACTGAAATTTCCCAGCATTTCAAAGAATGTATGATGTCTGGCGGTATAGCCTACATTTTCAAGATCATTATGTTTACCACCCGCTCTAACACAGCGTTGTGATGAAACGGCTCGATTATAACTACGAATCTCAGTTCCTAAAAACACATCTTTAAATTGATTCATACCTGCATTGGTAAATAACAGTGTTGGGTCGTTACCCGGAACCAAAGACGAACTAGACACTTTTTGGTGACCTTTTGATGCAAAAAAATCAAAAAATGCACACCGGATCTCGGCGGTTGTTATACTCATTTACAATCCTGAAATATCAATAATTATTGGGTAAATATAATGGCGCAATCCATTACCACACCTGCTTGTGGGCGCAACAATATCATGATTACACTACTATTGTTAAGGCTAAAGAATTTTAATTTTCAGCCTATTCAAACGCATAGCTAATTTACTCTTACGATATTGGATAATTCGATAGTCTTTCTATTTATCTTGCCAATCTTTAGGTAAACCTGCTGGAAATCGCTTTTTGTAAACCTTTAATGCTAACTTAAAACAATCAATTTATAGCTAGATCAGCACAAGACGAATAATTGCAGAGCAAATATTATGTTTTTAAATTTAAAAAATATTCTGGATTCACCCATACATTTATCAGCTAGCCCTCATCACTTGGCAAATTGGCAAATGTGGGCAGCATATTTATCTATTCATTCCAAAGGTAGCTATAATCGAAAGTAACTCACTTTAACAATGTTATCGTCTTGCTAACATTCGATTCAAAGTAAGTTTAATGATTTTAGTATTATTTTCTGTCATATTAGGTTAATAAACTTAGCTAAAATATGAAAAAATATAATTGGATGTAAAAATAAGTGTTTAATATCAAATTTTTTACCTCGATTGAGCAGATAGGTCAGCAAGTATGGGATGCTTTAGCCACAGAAGTGTCGCCGTTTTGCCAATACCATTTTTTACATGCTTTAGAAACGTCTGGCTCTGTTGGGCAAAATTCTGGTTGGCAGCCAAGACATTTAGTTATTTATGAAAACTCTATTGCTGTAGGTGTTTTACCTCTATACCAAAAAACACACAGCTACGGTGAATATGTGTTTGATTTTGCTTGGGCGAATACTTATAAACAATATGGCGTTAGTTATTATCCTAAACTTGTTTCGGCTATCCCTTTTACTCCAGTGACTGGCAGTCGTTTAATGCTTGCTAAAGGAATAGAACTAGATGAAATTTTGCCTTCAATATGTAAAAAAATCGAACAAGAATTAATCCAGCAAAATTTATCGTCCATGCACTGGCTGTTCTTAGAAAAAAGTTTAAGCGACAAATTAACCCACTATAAACAATTAAGTCGTCATTCTGTGCAATTCCAATGGTTCAATCGCAACTACCAAAACTTTGATGATTACTTGTCACACTTCAATTCACGCAAAAGAAAAAACATCAAAAAAGAACGTAACAATATTATCTCCAAAGATATTACCCATATCAGGTTATATGGCGACGCTCTTACAAAAGAACACATGCAGTTTTTTTATCAATGTTACCAACAAACCTACCTAAAACGTAGCGGTCATACAGGGTATCTGACTGAAGCTTTTTTCCAACAAATACATACCGATATGCTTAAAAATCTAATGTTGGTAATCGCCAGTAAAAATGAACAACCAATAGCTAGTGCATTATTTCTGTTTGATAAAAATCAATTATGTGGGCGGTATTGGGGTACGTTGGAAGATATTGATAATTTACACTTTGAAGCTTGTTATTATCAAGGAATTGAATTCTGCATTGAAAATAATATTTCTCAGTTCAACCCCGGCACACAGGGTGAGCATAAAATTTTAAGGGGCTTTGAACCTATATATTGTTACTCAAACCACTCTTTAAAAGAAATGGCTTTTCATGATGGCGTTAGCAGATTTATTGATGAAGAAAAAAAACTGTTAGCAAAATATAAGGCTGACGCTGAGAAATTGTTACCTTTTAAAAAGATCTAACATTATGGCTTTTGCCAAACCAATATAAAATTATTGGCTGGCATAGCTATGGTATCAAGCAAATTTAATGGCCTTGCCCATATTTCCAAATCTGCTATATCCTGTATACCACCGTATCCTTCCTCAGTTAAATACTGATCAAATTTTTGATTGGACTCACTCGTATATTGACCTTCAAACTTAAACGGCCCGTACTGACAGAAAAGACCGTCAGCAGGTAAGTTTTCAGCAATAAGTTGCATCATCAACTTGGCGTTTTGAGGTTGCATGATATGTGTGGCATTAGCACTAAATACCGCATCTATTGCTAAATCAGGCCAATGATCTTTACCAATAGTGAAGTTAATGGGTGGTTGCAAGTTATCTGCTGGTAACTCCGTTAGCCATGAATTAATTCCGCTATGGTTATTAGGTAAATCACTGGTATGCCATGTTAGATGATTTAACCTAGGTGCAAAATATACTGCATGTTGACCTGTACCACTGCCAATTTCTAGGACTTTTTTACTAACCGAAAAAATACGCGCCAATTCAGTAAGAATTGGCTGTTTATTGTTTTCACAAGCTTGGCTATAAGGTTTATTCAAAATGATAATCTTAATTTATTGTAAGTTAGGGCCAAGCCATTTCTCAGCTTCTAATTTATCCCAGCCTTTACGCTGAGCATAATCTAACAACTGATCTTCTTGGATCTTTGCTACTGCAAAATAGCGACATTCGGGATGTGAGAAATAAAACCCAGAAACAGCAGCACCTGGCCACATGGCGTAACTTTCAGTCAATTGCATGCTAGTATGTTTTTCAACATCAAGTAAATCCCAGATTAACTGTTTTTCTGTATGTTCAGGACATGCAGCATAACCAGGAGCAGGACGAATACCTTGATATTTTTCACGAATTAACTCTTCATTAGATAAGTTTTCTTGGGGTGCATAACCCCAAATTTCTTTACGTACTTTTTCGTGTAAATACTCTGCAAAAGCTTCGGCTAATCTATCAGCTAGTGCCTTAACCATAATGCCATTATAATCATCACCGTTATCAATAAATTCTTGAGCTAATTCATCTTCACCTATTCCTGCAGTCACTGCAAAAGCGCCAATATAATCAGTCACACCAGAATCTTTAGGGGCAATAAAGTCACTCAAACAGTTGTTTGCGCCTTTGGGCTTTTCTGTTTGTTGTCTTAAATGATGAGCAATATGAGTAACTTTCTTTGAGTCGGTTTCTGCAAATATTTCTATATCATCAGCCACACGATTGGCCGGAAAGATGCCCATCACACCTTTGGCTTGTAATTTTCCACTTGCACACATAGATTTTAATAATGCTTGAGCATCGTCAAATAAACTCTGCGCTTCTTTACCAACCACTTCGTCTTGTAAAATACGGGGATACCTGCCAGCCAAAGACCAAGTTAAGAAAAATGGAGTCCAATCAATATAATCGAACAATTCTTCTAGTTCGACACTCACAGGTGTCACCCCTAACCTATTTGGCACAGGTGGTTGATAACGAGTCCAATCAAACTCAAAGCAATTCGCTCTGGCTTTCTCTAAGGTAACAGGTTTTGTCCGCGGTTTTTTATTAGCATGTTGTAAACGTACTTTTTCGTATTCTGCTTCAAGTTCTTTGCCATAAATCGCTCTATTCTCAGCTGAAATTAACTTCTGACAGACCCCTACAGCGCGACTAGCATTAGGCACATAAACCACTGGGTGTTGATAATTTTGTTCTATTTTAACTGCCGTGTGCGCTTTTGAGGTAGTCGCTCCACCTATTAGCAAAGGTAAATCAAAATTTAATCGTTGCATTTCTTTCGCAACATAAACCATTTCATCAAGTGACGGCGTGATTAATCCAGACAAACCAATCATGTCGACATTTTGTTCTTTAGCCACTTGTAAAATTTTGGCGCAAGGCACCATTACACCTAAATCAATAATTTCAAAGTTGTTACATTGCAGCACAACACCCACAATGTTTTTGCCGATATCGTGAACATCACCTTTAACTGTCGCCAGCAAAATTTTACCATTACTACTACTTTGATCTTTTTCTAATTCAATAAATGGATTGAGATAGGCAACTGCTTTTTTCATCACTCGAGCAGATTTGACCACTTGCGGTAAAAACATTTTACCTTCACCAAATAAGTCCCCTACTACATTCATACCGTCCATTAACGGCCCTTCGATGACATGCAGCGGTTTATCAGCCTCTAATCGTGCTGCTTCTGTATCTTCTTCGATAAAGTCCATAATGCCCCGAACTAAAGCATGTTCAAGGCGTTTATTAACCGGAAGATCTCGCCACTCTAAGTTATCTTTTACCACAGCTTTTCCGCCACCTTGATACTTAGGGGCAAGCTCTAGCAAATTATCAGTTGCTTGGTCATGACGATTAAGAATGACATCTTCCACAGCTTCTTTTAATTCTGCAGGTATCTGATCATAGACTTCCAATTGACCAGCATTAACAATCCCCATGTCCATTCCAGCTTTAATCGCATGAAATAAAAATACTGAGTGCATCGCTTCCCTAACGGGGTTATTACCACGAAAAGAGAAAGACACATTAGATAAGCCGCCAGAAATATGCGCATGGGGTAAGTTTTGCCTGATACGCCTAGTAGCATTGATAAAATCTACTGCATAGTTGTTATGCTCTTCAATCCCTGTAGCGACAGCAAAAATATTAGGGTCAAAAATAATATCTTGTGGCGGAAAGCCAATCTTTTCGGTAAGTAATTTGTAACTACGTTCACATATCTCAAATTTGCGAGCTTCGGTATCAGCTTGACCCACTTCATCAAATGCCATGACCACAGTGGCTGCACCATAACGTTTTAATAATTTGGCTTGATGTAAGAAGTTTTCTTCGCCTTCTTTCAAGCTAATTGAGTTTACGATAGCTTTACCTTGCACACACTTTAAACCTGCTTCAATCACAGACCATTTCGACGAATCAATCATGATGGGTACACGAGAGATATCTGGCTCAGATGCAATTAAATTTAAAAAACGAGTCATTGCAGCTTCAGAATCCAACATGGCCTCATCCATGTTGATATCGATGATTTGTGCACCGTTTTCAACTTGTTGACGTGCGACATCTAAAGCTTTTTCGTAATCATCCTCGAGGATCAATCGTTTAAACATAGCTGAACCAGTAACATTGGTTCGTTCGCCGACATTGATAAAGTTAGCTGATGCCTGTGTGGTTTGTTCTAAAATAGTTTCTTCTTGTTTCACAATATCACCTACAGGACAAAAGGTTCTAAACCAGACAAACGCATTCTAACGTCACGCTGAGGAATTTTTCTTGGAGCATAAGGTTTGACTGCTTCAGCTATTGCGGCAATATGTTCTGGTGTACTACCACAGCATCCCCCAACAATATTCAGTAAACCAGATGCAGCCCACTCTTTAATATGAGAAGCCATTTCATCTGCTTCCATATCGTATTCACCAAATTCATTAGGTAATCCCGCATTAGGATGGGCTGACACTAAACATTCAGACACTTGCGATATTTCATCTACATATTGACGTAATAAATCTGGGCCTAAGGCGCAATTTAAACCGAATGAGAAGGGTTCAACATGATTCATTGAATAATAAAAAGCTTCGGCAGTTTGACCGGAAAGTGTTCTCCCTGAAGCATCGGTGATAGTGCCTGAAATCATTATCGGTAAACTAATGTCTAATTCTTCAAAAACGCTTTGGATAGCAAAGGCCGATGCTTTGGCATTTAAGGTGTCGAAGATGGTCTCAATCATAATCAAGTCTACCCCACCTTCAATTAGCCCGTGAGTGGCTTCAACATAAGCTTCAACCAATTCATCAAAAGTGACATTTCGAAACCCTGGATCATTAACATCTGGAGAAATAGAAGCGGTTCTGCTTGTTGGTCCTAACACTCCAGCAACAAATCTAGGTTTATCAGGAGTCAGTTCAGTGTATTTATCTGCAGCTTTTCTGGCTAATTTAGCCGCTTCAATATTTATCTCTTTGGCTAAGTCTTGCATATGATAATCTGCCATCGAAATGGTAGTAGCATTAAATGTATTAGTTTCGATAATATCGCTACCCGCTGCAAAATAGGCACAATGGATATCAAAAATAATCTTAGGCTGAGTTAATACTAATAGATCATTATTACCTTTAACATCAGAAGGCCAATCAGCAAAACGTTCACCACGATAATCCTGCTCTTCTAATTTGTGAGCTTGGATCATGGTTCCCATCGCACCATCAAGCAGTAAAATTCGATTTTGTGCGGCAGCAATTAATTGCTGCTCTCTCGTTACTTGACTCAATGTTTTTCCTCTTTTTAATATATTAGTTTCTTCTGACATGATTGATTTGTTAATCAGACAGTTGGGTCAAGTCGTATGGTGTAGTTTGATAAACATAATAGTTTAGCCAATTACTAAATAATAAACTGCCGTGGGCTCGCCATCTAACCATAGGATCTTTATTCG